>JAABRU010000192.1 GCA_011390755.1 Desulfobacteraceae bacterium
AGTAAATACAGGAAGACACAAAAAACTGAGTTTTGAAGCCGTATTTTCGTACAAGCAAATTAATCAGCAGTTTATCTGCCGGGAACTAAAACGTGTGAATAATGCAGGATCAGAACCTGATTTTCCGGCTGTCTGCAAGGCTCATCCGGAGCCCTTGGAAAATTTTTCTGCATAGGCTAAAATTTCAGAAAGTTCGGTATCCTCCATTCTTTTTCCCCGCAAAATCCTCCGAATCACAGGAATACATTTTTCTCCCTGCCATATGCAAAACTGCTTTTCGGATGTTCTGATTTTTCCCAGCAGTTCATGGCAGAGGGGGAGGGCCGCCAGGGGTTTTTCTGCGGAAATTTCAGATAATGTTTCATATAAAAAAGACAAATCACAGGCCGCGGGCATTCCCCGGAATTCTGACAAAAAAATATAAAACAGCGGAACAAGGATTTCATGTCTTTGGCAACCGCGGAAAAGATTTTCCGTTTCTTTGAAAATAATTTCCGTAAATCCGAAAGCACGCAGCATGGTCTGTATGCCCTGCAGGGCCTTTGCCGAATGCTTTTCATGTTTCAGGATTGCGGATACCAGAAGTGCAAAAACGAATTCCCGGGTTTTGATTTCCCTGAGCAAAGCCATCATTTCACACATTTCGTTTTGTGAAATTTTCTGATTCAGAAAATTTTCCGCCAGTATTTTCCCCCATGAAACAGTATCCGGCTGCAGATTCCGGTGCATAGTCTGTTCCAGATAATAGCGGACCTGAAGAAAATTTTCCCCGCACTGCTGCTGCAGAAACAGTTCAATCCGGTACCGGAGAAAGGGCAGTGTCTCTGAGGAGGAACAATACAGGGCATGAAAAATCCGCCATGCAGCAGAACTGTCATGTGCCGCGTATGCATTCAGATAAGTCAGAAGCGACAATCGGACAGCCGGGTGGGAATCGGTTGCAAAACGCAGCAGCAGGGAAGGGAGCAGGCGCGGAAAGGGAATGCCTTTTTTTTTCAGGTGCAGGGCCAGCAGTATTATGCCTTCGGCCGCCCGGGACCGCACGGATTTTTGGGAAATGATTTCAGGAGCATTTGCTTCATCCGCCGTATCCGCGCCCGTATTACTCAATTCCGGATCCGGGTGACTGACCAGCCGGAGAAAATCCGAGAGATATTTTTCAGCTTCCCTATCATCCCGGATATAGGGAATGCATCCTTTGATTATTTCCGCGTATGTGCGGCTGTTTTCCTGAAGGACAGAAAAAGAGACCGCTGTCTGTTTCAGGAAATCCGACAGTGACAATGCATCCGGCAGGCTGTCCGGGCTTTTTCCCCCCGGCATTTCCCCATATCCTCTGCGCCAGAGAAGATGGGTCGCAATGCCTTCCAGAAGCGGCAGAATCAGAAGCAAATCGGGATGTTCCGAAACACTGTGCTTCCGGATAAAAGCAGTGGCATTATCCGGACGGGAACAGGCAGCCTGTTTCAGCATATCCCATACCTTTTCCGGGGACACTTTGCCTGTTTTCCCGAAAACACCGGCATTCCGGAGCAAAGGGAAATAATGATATAAAAGTGTTCGGGTGCTTATATCACCTGCGGTTTCCGGCAGAAAGGGGACGGGAGATTTCATGGTAAAAATGCATATTTAATCCAGGGAGCTCAGCACAGAAAATCCTTCTTCCTGCAAAGCTTTCCTGATTTCACCCGTATTGCAGGGAAGAAGGCGGAAATAAAAAATCCGGCTGCGGCTTTCCTGGGCCGTCATACTCACATTGATAATATCCCCGCCCTGCTGCTGTATAATATGAACAACCTGTTTAAAGGCTTCGGGATTATCATTAATCAGCACTTCCAGTCGGGAAGTACTGGTCAGAATTCCCATCATATCAATAAAGGTCCGCAGAATGTCGGTTTCTGTCAGAATCCCAAGCAGTTTTTTTCCTTCCACCACCGGAAGACCGCTGATTTTATGCCGGTAAATCAGGCGGGCCGCTTTTTCTATATCATCATCCGGCGATACTGTGATGGGATCACGGACAATAATATCTTTGAGGGAAACACCGCTGACCATGGAAGGCAGCAGACCTTCTTTCAGATCCGCCAGTGTCAGAAATCCAATCAGTGTATCCTCATCTTTTATCACCGGGAGATGCCGTATTCTGGTGGATTTCATCAGACTGATGGCTTCTTCCACCGAGGCATTTTCTCTGATAGTAATGGGGTCGCTTATCATCAGGGAAGTGACTTTCATTTTCCCTTTTCCTCTCCGTAAAATTTTTTTAATAATAACGCAGAAATCCACGGCTGTGTGTTTCTGCAAAGAATCCGCATTCGAAGATTGTTTTTTGGTAGCGGTGTCTGTTTGACTGATGATATTTTATTATTAAACCAATATCTTATTAAAAATATATTCAAAGTATGCGGCGGAGTGTTCCCGGTTTTTATGTATAAGAACCTATCCGAAAACCTGTCTTTCAGTATTCTGAACCCCTGTTTTCACCGGTTCCAAAAATCCGGTTTCGGAGGTTTTCGGATAGGCTCTAAATACACTGTGGTTTCAGATACTGTTACTGAAGTGCCCATGCAGGAACCTCCGGTACATCCGTCAGCCGGTCATATATTTATCCGGCAGGTAACTGATTTATAAAATGCATAATTATCAGTCAACAAGATACCGCTACCCGCACTTTTTCGGCTGATAACTGCATAAGGGTTCTTCGCTCAGATAGTCCCCGGTGGCCTCATAGGCCCGTGCGCGGCATCCGCCGCAGACCTTTTTAAATTCACAGCGGCCGCATTTTCCCGTAAGATTGTCATAATTGCGCAGCTTCAGAAATATGTCGGATGTTTCCCATATATCTTTAAAAGACTGCTTTGTCACATCTCCGCAGTTGAGCTCCAGAAATCCGCAGGGCTGTACAATTCCCACATGGGAAATAAAACAAAAACCTGTTCCGCCCAGACATCCCCGCGTCACGGCATCCAGTCCGTGGGTCTGAAAAGTCACGCTTTTGCCCTCTTCTTTGGCTCTCTGGCGGAGAATGCGGTAGTAATGGGGCGCGCAGGTGGCCTTGAGCTGCAGGGGGGTTTTTTCCCGCTGGTCATAAAACCAGTTCAGGGCCTCTTCGTACTGCACGGCATCAATGGCCTGATCCGCAATATATTTCCCCCGGCCTGTGGGAACCAGCAGAAAAATATGATGGGCCGCGGCTCCCAGTTCCACGGCCAGATTCTGAATATTCGGCATTTCATCCAGATTTGTCTTTGTGATGGTGGTATTGATCTGAAATTCAATCCCGGCTTCTCTGGCCAGCGATACTCCCCGCAGCGCTCCTTCAAACGCGCCCTCCACTCCCCGGAAACGGTCGTGCTTTTCTTTTGTGGCACCGTCCAGACTGATGCTGATGCGTTTAATACCGGATTCAGCCATTTTTCGGGCTTTTTCTTCCGTAATCATGGTTCCGTTGGGGGCCATGACCATGCGCAGTCCTTTGTCCGTACCGTAGCGTGCTATTTCAAAAATATCGGAGCGGAGCATGGGTTCGCCTCCGGTCAGAATCACTATGGGACTGCCGGTTTCTGCAATCTGATCCAAAAGACGGAAGCAGGCTTCGGTTTCCAGTTCGCCGGTATAAGGCCCCATGGTGGCCGCAGCCCGGCAGTGTATACAGGAAAGATTGCAGTTCCGGGTAATTTCCCAGGCCACCAGACGAATCTGTGCCCCTTTTTTCTCCCCCTGTCCGCCGGGGGCATGTCCTTTATGTGCGGATATATGCGGATGTGTCATTGATATTGCCTGTATGTTTATTATCAATGCCGGTTCCTTAGGCAAAATTCTGCCTCCTCCGGGCAGGAAAAGACTGAGGGGAGTCTTAAGGAAACGGAATTGAGTTAATTATGGATGTAAAATTGATGATCTCGTAAAAAGTCGAAAAATCAGGTTTTGACACACACTAATCTGCCGGTTTATTAATAGCAATTTTCAAAAATCTGACTTTTTACGGCTTCATCAAAATTCATATTCTCTGTTTTCTTCCGTTTTCTATCACACATCCGTGCTGTCTTCAAAGTATTTTTTCCGGATTTCAGAGAATTCCTTTTCCCTGCCGGGTGTAGCGGTTCGTGCAAAAGAAATGCAAAAAAATGAGCAGCCTCTTTTGCATTTCTTTGAATTGCATTTTTATTTCAGGATGTTAATTTATGCATAAACAAAATGTGAAAAATAATTGTCAATCCCGAAACAGAAAGGAGATTCCCATGAAAAAAAATTATGGAAAACAACTGACCATCCTGGCCCTGCTGATTGCACTGAGCTGCGCGGCCCTGGCTTTTTCTGAAAATGACCCGACTGCCTCTTCTCCGGCAATCGTTCCCCCCGCACCGGTGAAAAGCGGTATTCTGACCCTTTCCGGCAATCTGGTGCAGGACAAAATTTTTACCGGCGGTGACGGCAGGGTTTCCCTGTCCCTGAGCATTCAGGCAGATGAGATCAAAGGGCAGGAAACAGAAAATACCCGTTATGCAGACATGGTCATTGTGCTGGATCGCAGCGGTTCCATGGAAGGACAGAAACTCCGGGATGCAAAGCAGGCCGTGCTGAAACTGCTGGGAGAGCTGAGTCCCCGTGACCGTTTCGCGCTGGTTTCCTATTCCGGTGATGTGCGTCAGGACTCCGGTCTTTTGCCTGTGACTGCCGCCAACCGGGAGCATCTGACATCGGTCATTACAGGAATCCGTTCCGGCGGGGGGACAAACCTTGGGGGAGGATTGCAGCAGGGGATCAGTCTGCTCACATCCGGAAAACGGAACGGCAATCTGGGGAGACTTATCCTGATATCCGACGGTCTGGCCAACGAAGGGATTACGGATCAGAATTCTCTGGGAAATATGGCTTCAGCGGCCCTGGAAAAAGAATTTGCCATTTCTGCGGTCGGTGTGGGCAATGATTTTAATGAGGAGCTGATGACAGCCATTGCAGACCGGGGAACCGGGAATTACTATTATCTGGAAACCCCCGAAAATTTTGCCAATGTCTTTCTGAATGAATTCCGCAGCACCCGGAGAGCCGCAGCCACGGCTGTGGAAATCCGCATTCCCCTGGAAAAAGGAGTCATCCTGACGGATGCGGCCGGATATCCGGTGCAGGTAAAAAACAATACGGCCATATTTTATCCGGGGGATCTGCTTTCCGGTCAGTCCCGGAAAATATTTCTGACCTTCCGCGTGCCCGTGCATGAAGAAAATACTTTCGATATCCGAAATATCAGTCTTGCCTATCTGCACAGGGGCGAATCCCATAACCTGACTTTGACAGAAGCCTTCCGCATTGCCTGTGTAAAAGATCAGAAAGCGGCTTTATCCTCCATCCGCAAAGATACCTGGGAGAAAAAAGTCATCCACGATGAGTATAATCAGTTAAAGCAGGATGTGGCAGCGGAAATCAAAAAGGGAAATCAGAATGCCGCCATGACCCGCATTGAGGAATACAGAAAACGCCAGTCCCTCCTCAATGAAGTGGTGCAGTCCCCGACTGTACAGGAAAACCTGGATCGGGATGTGGCAGGTCTGCAGGATACTGTGCAGGAAACCTTTGCCGGTGAAAAAGAAGAGGTGTTCCGAAAACAGAAAAGCAATGCCAAAGCCCTTCAGTTTGAAGGGTATCAGGGCCGGAGAAAATCGGGGGATTGAGGGAGGGACTGGATACCGAACACCTGACACCTGACACCGAACACCGAACACCGAACACCGGACACCGGACACCTGACACCGAACACCTGACACCGAACACCGAACACCTGACACCTGACACCGAACACCGAACACCTGACACCTGACACCGAACACCGAACACCTGACACCGAACACCGGACACCTGACACCAGGCACTAAATTTTTCAGACAAAGGAGTATCTGCTATGAGCATTATGAGCCGAATGATCCGTTTGTGGAAAGCTGACATTCACGGTGTGATGGATCAGTTTGAAGATAAAAAACTGCTGCTGAACCAGCATCTCCGGGATATGGAAGAGGCCCTGGAACAAAAAGAGGGAAAACTTCGCAATCTTCATGCCTCCCGGAACCGTTCTGCGGAAGAACTGGAAAAATACGAATCGGAAATTGACAAACTGGAAAAAGATCTGGACGCGGCCATAGACAGGGAAAAAGATGATATTGCCCGTTTCCTGATCCGGAAAATCCGGCCTTTGAAAGATCACCGGGAAGAACTGAAACACCATATTGCCGGACTGGAAAAAGAAATCCGTGCTTTGCAGGAATGCATATCCGAACAGCGGCTGGAATACGAACGCCTGCAGCTGCGGGCCGGAGATTTTATCCGTAAAAGCGAAAGGGAAGAGTGGTCATATGCTTTTCCTTCCGGAAAAGCAGGCCGTGATCTGAGCGAAGAAGAGATTGAACTGGAACTGCTCCGGCGCAAAGAAAAAATGAAGGGAGGTGAAAAATATGAATCCCTCGGATAAAATCCGCAGCACGATTGTATTCGGGTTTCTCTGCGCCCTTTTCTTCAAACCGGTGCAGATAATGCTGGGCAGTCTGTTTTCCTGGCCCATGCCCTTTCGGCTGAGCATATGGTTTTATATCTTTCTTTACACCCTGCTGCTGGCAAAATGGGGAAAGAAAAATATTGCAGGAGTTATTTTTCCATCTGCACTCCTGATGGTTCTTGCTTTTTTCTCCCCTTCCCTGAATGCATTTCTGCTCCTGTCCCTTGTAACACTGGGCTGGATACGCAGCGGTTTGTGTTTTCCGGGCAGTTTTATGAAAAATCTTGGGCTGGAACTGCTTATCTGCTTCGGAGCCGCATTTCCGGTAACAGTCTTTTCTCCCCGCAGCGGACTGACCTGGGCTTTGGCTGTCTGGCTTTTTTTCCTGATCCAGTCTGTGTACTTCATTTTCAATACGCAGGAATCTCCCGGCAGAAGCATCCGGGTCAAAGCGGATTCATTTGAGCATGCCCGCAGGCAGGCAGAAAAAATACTGTCCGGTGAATCCGTCTGAGATTTTTTCCCTGCCCTTTGCATCGGGAACAGGGTGCCGGGTGTTCAGTGTCAGGGGGGCGGGAAAATTCCGAACACCTGACACCGAACACCGTTCCCCCTCTTTGCAGAGAGAGGATTTATTTTTTTCATATGACTGAAAAAGCATTATCCCCGAATAATTCTTGGCAGAATCATCTGGTGATGGGGGCATATGGATTTTGGATTCTGATATGCGGCCCCGGCAAAAGCCGTGATGTATTTCCGCAGATCCGCCAGGTTTACGATTTCATCCACCAGACCGTTTCTGGCACAGAAGAGGGGACGGGATTTGTTGTAATAATCCTGTGCCAGTGCATTCATTTTTTCAATCACCGGCTCCAAAGGACAGCCCGCATCTTTTTCTTTGACCAGCCTGCGGGAATAGGTGGCAACCGCCGCGGTTTCCCCGTGCATCACATAGATTTCTGTGGCAACCGTTCCCAAAGTAAAGGCATTGTGGCGGTTGGCCGTAGGGCCGCCCAGCACATAATGGGCGGCCGCACTTCCCTTGCGCAGTACGACAAGCATCATGGGAATATCGGTCTGCTGGATGGAATAGATGAGAGACTGACCCAGGCCCAGCAGTTCGGCCTTTTCCGCATCATCCCCCACATCAATGCCTGTGGTATCCTGCAGCCAGACAATGGGAATCCTGTCCCGGCCGCAAAGGGTGACAAACTCGTTCATCTTGATCAGCCCCTGACGGTAGAGTTTGCCGCCGAAGCCCGGATAATCGGCATATTCGGGGTAATCCTTTCCCAAATATCCCTGGCGGTTGCCGATGCAGGCCAGCAGAAAACCGTCGGCTTTGATGAGACCGGTATAAACTTCCGGGCCGTAATCGGGCCGGAATTCCGTATGCTGACTGCCGTCCGTCAGGCGGGACAGGATTTCATCAAAATCATACACTGTTTTCTGGGCCAGGGGCAAAAGCCGGGCGATTTCCTCTGTGGAAAATTTGGGCGGCTGCGGGGCCGCCACCCGGAAAAATTCCGGATCATAGGCCGGCAGTTTGCCCATATATTCTTTCAGACCGTCCAGGACACCTTTTTCCTCTTCAAAAACATAGCGGAAAAATCCGGTTTCATTATAATGGATTTCCACCCGTCCCGGCGGCACAGATTTGAAATGCCGGGCTTTTTCAATAATGGTTTCCGCTGTTTCCGTGTCAAAATGCCCTTTGGGGGCCATACCGCTGACAATGCCCGCGCCGCCCACGGCAATATTGCAGTTTTTATGGGCAAACAGTACCGCGGGACTGATGCTCTGATAGCCGCCGCCTGCAGGATTTGTTCCGTAAATGCCTGCCAGCACCGGAATGCCCATCTGTGCCAGTTCTGCATGACGGAAAAAAGGGGTTCCCGCGCCCCGGCGGTTGGCATAAAATTTTTCCTGTTCCGGCAGTTTGGCCCCGCTGCAGTTGACCAGCCAGATCAGGGGGGTATTCAGGCGTTTGGCCAGATCCGTAACCCGCAGAATATTTTCGGACTGTCCCGGCAGCCAGGCTCCGGCCATGACTTTGTTGTCAAAACCGATAATCACGGCCCAGCGGCCCTCGATTTTTCCCAGACCGTCAATAACGCTGGTGGTTCCTTCCGCATTGTCCGCGGGATTGTAAAGGGTGTGCAGGGGACACCAGGTTCCGGGATCCACCAGATATTCCAGTCGCTGCCAGACGGTCATCTGCCCCCGTGCATTGATTTTTTCCGTGGGAAATCCGGCATTTTTCACCTTTTCCACAGCCTCGGCAATTTCAGCCTCGGCTTTGCGGATTTCCGCCAGATTTTCTTCTGTGCGTTTCAGCGCGCCTTTTTTGAGTTCCTTACCGAATTCCGGCATGTTTTCAAAATAGGGTCTCATGGATATGCCTTTCCTCCTATTCTATGATTGCCAGAACATCGTCTTCTTCCACTTCACCGCCTTCTTTTACCTTGATTTCTTTCACGGTTCCGTTACAGGGAACATAGACGGGGGTTTCCATTTTCATGGCCTCAATCACCAGGGCCTCGTCGTCTTCCTCCACTGTTTTCCCCGCTTCCATAAACATTTTTACAATTTTGCCCGCGAGAGGGGCCAGAATTTCTTCCGCCATTGCCTATAACCTCCGATTGTTTCAGAAACTGTTAAAAAAATTAATATCCTGTACCCAATGCCGTTTCCCTGGGCAAAAATTCCCATCCCCCGCTGGACAATGCTGTTGCCTTAAAGCCGGAGGAGTGTCAAACTTACAGTTTGACATGCTGAAATATTTAGTAAAAACCTGCCAGACTGTAAGTTTGGCACTCCGTTTTTTAGAAAAAGACCTGCCAGACTGCAAGTTTGGCACTCCTTATTTTTCTTACGTCAGCAGTATTGCCCCGGTGGGAGGGGAGTTTTACGGAAAAGACATTAATGTCGTACCTGAAAGTATCAGTCCGAAGGGATAAAAGTCAACGGAATAATCCTTAATGAATGACAGAAAATATGATGTTTATTGTAAAATTTTATCTGTGATGAACCCGTAAAAAGTCAAAATTTCCGATTTTCCGTCATTCCACCGGAATCCGTAATTTTCAGCCGCTCAGGGACACAGGTTATTTCCATTTTTAATAATGCGGTTCCGGATTGAATTTATCTATTTATCTTCCGGAGGATATTGAAAATTGAAATTTGCTTTTTTTCTGTTTCATATGCTATGGTCAATGCCGTTTCCCTGAAGGATGACGGAGTCCCGAACTGAAAGTTTGGGATAGTGAAATGATGCAGAAAAATACTGCCAAACTATCCGTCCGGCACTCCATAATTTTCTTAAGGAAACAGCATTGATGCTATCATTTTTTGTAAATAATTCGGAAAAACTGTCCTGAAATGCTTTTTCGGGAAAACAGCATGTGACATGCGGGTAATGCCCTGTTAAAAACTGCGATGCCGGGCCCTGTGTTTCGGCAGTCTTACCGGATCGGATTATTCAAAATTGATGATCTCGTAAAAAGTCAAAAAATCAGGTTTTGATACACATTAATCCGCTGATTTTATTAACAGCGATTTTCAGAAATCTGACTTTTTACGGGTTCATCAAAATTGACCGTGCAGCAGGTCTGACGGAAGCAAGGGATTCCCCAAGAAATAAAATACCCGTTTTTTATCCGGAACATCCAGCGAACCTTGTGTTCGCCCCCGCGGATGGACAGATTATTTATTGGAAACTCCTTAAAAAGGAATTCGGAAATGAAAGAGATAGATACCAGAGGCCATGCCTGCCCGGCTCCGGTACTGATGACAAAAGCCGCTGTCGAAAATGAAAAAGCGCGGTTCCTGAAAATTATTGCAGACAACAAAGCTTCCAAAGAAAATGTATCTGTTTTTCTGAAATCAAAGCATTTTGAAATTTCAGTGGAAGAAAAAGACGGGAACTATATCATTTACGGAAAAGGGGAAGGGATTGAAGAAGAACCTGAAACGGTTCCGGAAACCGGGGAAACAGAGAGCAGTGCGGAAGGGAAAAAAATTCTGGTCATGATTCCCGCCGACCGTATGGGTCACGGAGATGATGAACTGGGACGGAAATTAATGATTAATTTTATCAAAACTCTCAAAGAGACTGGCCCGGAACTCTGGCGGCTGGTTTTTGTCAACAGCGGGGTCAGGTTATGTGTGTCCGGTTCTCCGGTGCTGGATGATCTGGCAGAGCTGATGGAAAAAGGAATCAGCATTCTGGTCTGCGGAACCTGTCTCACCCATTTTGATCTGCTGGAAAAGAAAGAATTGGGAGAAACGACCAATATGCTGGATATTGTCACCTCCATACAGGTGGCGGATCAGGTTGTG
Source organism: Desulfobacteraceae bacterium (assembly GCA_011390755.1). Lineage (GTDB taxonomy): Bacteria > Desulfobacterota > Desulfobacteria > Desulfobacterales > Desulfococcaceae > JAABRU01. Next base: position 10,829 of record JAABRU010000192.1, read on the forward strand.
AATATCTGAATGAGGGGAGTGCTTTGTCAGTATTAGGCACTCAGCAAAAAATAACTGCCCCGTTTCATCTGATTGGGGGACGGAATGCACAGTTTCTGTTTATCCGCAGGATATTTCCGGAGGATTTATTTCTTACCGGGTCCCTTAAGGTGATTTCCTGAAAAAAATGTACCGGAGGAGTGCCGGACTGAAAGTCCGGCAGTGCCTGACAGACGGCAGTCCGGTTACAGTCTTTCCGTTTGTGACTCCTGCGGAAGCGCTGCATTCATATTTGGAAATCGCCTTAAGCCCTGAGGAGTGTCAAACTTACAGTTTGACATAATGAAACTATTTAGAAAAAGATCTGCAAACTGTAAGTTTGGCAGTCCGTACTCCCAATGAAATTGACGCAGGGCGAAAAAAAACTGAATATTCCTATTGCGCGTCCTGAATGCCTGCTTCTGCAAAGGTTTTAATATCTGCCAGGATACGGGTGGATGCGTCAATGAGTTCCATAGCCAAAGCAGCCCCGGTTCCTTCGCCCAGACGGAATTCCAGGTCCAGCAGGGGCCGGAGTCCCAGATGACGGAGCATAAAGACATGCCCGACTTCCGCGGAGTTGTGACTGGCAAAAAGATACTGTTTTGCAACGGGAGCCAGCTGACAGGCAATCAATGCACCGGCAGTGGCGATAAATCCGTCGCAGACGACCGGAATGCGGTTCAGGGCCGCACCGAGTACCAGCCCGGCCAGCCCCCCGATTTCCAGTCCCCCCACTTTGGAAAGCACATCCAGGGCATCTTCGGGATCGGGCTGATGCAGTTCCAGTCCTTTTTCAATCACCCTGATCTTATTCTGCAGGGTTTCATCACCGATACCGGTTCCCCGCCCGGTCAGTTTTTTTACGGGAATTCCGGAAAAAACCGCGATAATGGCTGCGGAAGGGGTGGTGTTGCCAATGCCCATATCACCGGTTCCCAGCAGATGGATGGGGCCTTCCTCCAGAAGTTCACCGACAATTTCCATACCGGCCTCCACGCTTTTCACAGCTTCTTCCCGTGTCATCGCCCTTTTTTTGACAAAATTGGCTGTTCCTTTGCGCACTTTTTTGTGGAATATGGGTAAATCCGCTGCAAAATCGCAGTCCACCCCAAAATCGGCCACTCTGACCTGCGCACCGGCATGACGGGCCAGCACACTGATGGAAGCCCCGCCGTTGACAAAATTATAGACCATCTGCTGTGTTACTTCCGAAGGGAAGAGACTGACACCTTCCGCGCAGACCCCGTGATCTCCGGCGCAGGTAACAACAATCTTATTTTCCAGATGCACGTCAATTGTTCCGTGAATACCCGCAATGCGCGCGCCCACATCCTCCAGTATGCCCAGGCTCCCGGCGGGACGGGCCTGATTCCGCAGGCGTTCTTTTGCAGCTTCATAGACTTCCGCATCGGGCTCTTTGATATTTTTGACAGTTTTATTCAAAAGATTCATATTTTTTCCTTTTTCATTGGGTTGGGGGGCCGGGTGCCGGGGACCGGGCCGAATTTTCAGTTCGGCACTCCTTTGGTATCATCTTTTCCGGAAATCACCTATAGTTTTTAAGATAATCTTTGGAACCTTGACATTAAAGGGTTCTGTTTTGGATAACAAGTGTGTAAATGTATAACTATTTGAAATACTGAATTATATATTTATAAAAAACACAAATAGAATCTTACTGCTCAACTATTTGAATTCAATGATAATTTAT
>JAABRU010000352.1 GCA_011390755.1 Desulfobacteraceae bacterium
CATCAGCACACGCAGGAGACCGGACAGGTGTTTCCCCCGGATGTCACGGATTCTGTGTATCATTACACGCAGGGACAGCCCTGGCTGGTCAGTGCGGCCGCACGGGAAATCGTTACGGAAATTCTGGGCAGTGGAAATCAAAATCCGGAGGGACAAAAACACACTGGAGGAGGGGAAAAAGCAGCTGGCCGCCCACATGGACACCCTCGGATGCGATGAGGGCTGGCTGGTGATTTTTGACCGGAGGAAAAAAACACCGTGGAAAACAAAACTGTTCTGGAAAACCGGGAAAACAGAAAACCGCACTGTGCATGCGGCAGGATGCTGAAAAAAATCCTTTTGAACCGAAGAATTGCAGCATATCCCGCCTTTCAGATTTTTATGCGGTAAACGCACAGAACTTTTCCCATACAAAAAAAGGAGTTGCCCATGAATCCGAACACAAACATGCCGCCCTGGGCCATCCGTCCCATCACACCGGAGGAAGTTTACACTGACCGGGCCGAACCCCTGGAATACCTGTATCAGTATGCACTCAAGGCCATTACCCGGCGGGCCATGTCCACCGTTCTGCTTGGTCAGCGCAGAATGGGCAAGACCGAAATCTTCAAACGCGTGGTCAACCGCCTGTTTTTTGGGCAGGAGCATTATGCGGATCCGTACAACTCGGCTGTACCGGTGTATTACAGTTTTCAGGACAGAATCACGGACAGATGGGATTTTTCAGAGAAATACACGGAGAATTTTCTCCGGTGGTATGCTGCTTTCCGGCTGCGTGACATCTCCCTTCTCTCCCCGAAATCCGCTGACACAAAAGATCTGACACGGATTATCCGGGACCGTATGCCGGTTTCAGAGGGACTGGACGCAGCTCTGAGTCTGTATGACGCATTCCCCGGCAGAAATGTGACCGTGCCGGAAGAATGGGCCCTTTGGCTGCCCCGCAGGGTCTCCGATCTTGATGACAGCACTGTCGTGATGTTTCTTGATGAATTTCAGCACACCCGGCTTCCGCAGTACAATTTTGATATAGTCGGACTCATGCAGGAGGCTGTGGAATCCCCGACCTGCCCCCATTTTGTTACGGGATCGGCCATGAGTATTCTGGCATCCGAAATACTGGGCAGGGGTTCCCTGTTCGGACGGTTTGAAAGCGAACCCATCGGCCCTCTCACGGAATACTGGGGGACAGAACTGACCCGGCGTTCGGCACGGTATTACAGGGCGGAAGTTCCGGATGACACTGCCCCGGTTGTTGCAGCCCGGTGCGGGGGAAATCCCTTTTACATCACGGCTGTTGTCCGGCAGTCCGTGAAGCAGGGAAAACCCCTTTCCGATGAGGAGAAAATCAATGAGATTCTGGCTGTGGATTTATCCTCCGGGTTCATCTGGGGCGAACTGAACGATCAGGTGGAAAGATGGATTCACCGGATCAATGAGCAGGGCATCACCAAATGGGTGCTGTATCTGTCTGCACTGGAAGAGGGAGAATGGATTAAACCGGAGCGGATTCAGCAGAGCCTTATGGAAAAAGAGGGAAAAAATGTTTCTGTCGAAGACATCCGGAATGTGCTGATCAAGCTTTCACGCGGGGATCTGCTGGAATACAATGAACTGGGAAAATGGTTCCGCAGAATTGATGATCCCATTCTGCTGGAGTTTCTCAAAGTATGGGGACGGATTGCTGTGGAGGGATACAATCCGCTGAAAGTTCAGCAGGATCTGATTCTTGAATACCAGAACCTGAAACGGAGGGTACACAACCATCTTGGTTATCTGGGGGAGGTTTACATGAGCCAGATTCTCTGGAATACGCAGAGACAGACTCTTCCGGGGCATTTCTTCCACTGTTCTGAGGATATCGTCATCCCCGACCGTTTTATCTACATCTGGCACCGCACCCGGCTGGGAGCGGCTGCGGACATGGAAATTGACGTGGAGGCCGCAGCAGGAAAGGAGATGTGGATCTGCGAAAGCAAGTGGTGGAAGGGAAAAAAGGTTGGTGTGAAAGAGGTGGAATCCCTGCTGTACAAAGGGGAACTGCTTCAGAAAAAAGAAGGGCCGGGGCTGCGGATCCTCCGCCTGTGGTTTTTCGCACATGACGGATTTACCCAGGAAGCCGAAGAATTGATGACAGAAAAAGGCGTTCTGCGGTCAAATCGGGAAGATTTGGACGGGCTGCTCTCCCATGCGGGACTGAAACGGCTGCCGGATGTGTAATCCGGACAGCGTTCCCCGTTCCCAGAGAGTATCCGGCAGGACCGGCTGAATTTCTGGCTTTGGATTCCACCTCTGCCACAGTGGGGAAAACCGCGCTGCCCAATGTGCTGGACAGCTCGGAACCCCTTGTATCGCCCTTTCCCGAAGGCACGATAAACTTCACTTATACGGATGACGATCTCACGGCTGCGGGGCTGAGTTCCGCAAATGAACCGGATCTGTTTATCCGGAAATTCCGTTCCTCAGATCATCGGTATGTGAAAATCGGCGGAACCGTGAATGCTGCCGCGAACAGGGTCGAAGTTTCCGGTATTGCGGAAAACAGCTGCTTCGGCATCGGATACGATAAAACCCCGCCGACTGTCATCCTTCCGTGATTCTGCCCGGTGATCTGAGCAGTGAACCGGTTCTGGATGCGGACGGTTCAGGAACCGTGGATTTGAACGATCTGATCAAAGTGCTGCAGGTTCAGGCCGTGTATCCGGATGCGGCGGTTGTTCCTCCGCCCTCATGGCATAAAATTAAACTGCAGGATGCACCGGCCATTCTGCGGCATATTGCCGAACCTGACAACTGAGCAGACAAAAAACGCCCGCTTTCCGCAGACCGGGCGGAAATTTTTTTTTTGCAATCTCCCCCTTTCCTGAACAGAAAAGGGGGAAATTTTTTTGCCTTGAGAAAAAAACAGATTCAGCGTAAAACGCCGGAAACTGCGATAACAGAAACATAAGGAGATTCGGTCATGAAAAGATTCTTCAACATAGCGGGTCCCTGTCTGCCGGGTGAACATTATATGATTCCCTCAGAAAACCGTATCAGGGGGCTGAGGGAACTCATTGATCAGAAACAGTATTTTGTCATCCACGCGGCGCGGCAGTCCGGCAAGACCACACTGCTGAAGGAGCTGAGCAGCAGACTGAATGCGGAGGGAAAATATTATGCACTGTACTGCTCGCTGGAGTCGGTTCAGGGCATTACTGAGCCGGAAAAAGGGATTCCGGCTGTTATTTACACAGTACGAAAAGCGGTGCTGTATCATCCGTATCTTCCCGTAAAGCGTTTTGCGGATGAGCAGAACATGGATG
>JAABRU010000353.1 GCA_011390755.1 Desulfobacteraceae bacterium
AACTTTGACAGAGCACTATAGATGATCTCGTAAAAAGCCGGCCGGAAAAAAATTTGCCGCATTATAATGCATCTGTGTCAGCATTTGACAGCAATATACTGTGGTCATAATTTTCGGTTCTGACTTTTTACGGGACAGTCAATTAAGGAAACGGCATTGATATTAGGGACCCGGAAAAAGATAATCCCCTCCGGTTCATCCCGTCAGCAGAGATGAAACAAAGGTTTGGCATGTTTCTGCCGGACAGTTTCAGAGGGTTTATTTTTTGCCGAGTACCTTATGCCCTGCACCACCCTGTTATGAAAGTTTTCCTGAAAGGAAATTTTTCATTTTATTTTTATCCAATGCGGTTTCCAAAGGCAGCAGATCGCCCTCGAACAGTACATTTGTCGAACTTCTGAAATCATATTTCCGGGCTTCTTCCGAATCTGTTGTGTATATGCTCAGATTTATCTTTCCTCCGAACATGTTTTTCATTTCTTCGGCTATTCCAATAGCCTTTTTGCATGACATTCAGTTGGGATTTCCGCTGTGAAAAACTGTCAGTTCAGCCACAATTCCTCCTTTTTTCATAATGTTGTTGATAAATTAGGCACTGCTGCCGGGCCTCCTGATAAATTCCATGATGATTTTTCCGCTGATGAATACCCGTTACAATTCAACTGTCCTGATCCGGCTTATTCTTCAAAGCCCGTTCCCAGGTATTTTTTCACAATGCGGTTATAAGGACTTTCACCTGAGGTATCCGGTTTTTTCAGTTCCGCCAGAATCCCGTTCAGCTTCTCAATCAGTTTTTCATCAGTATCTTTATGAAATGCAAAATTGAAAAAGACTTTTTTAAGGGGGTAAACCACCTCATAGTCCTGCGGGGATAATCCGATTTGCAGCATCAGATAATGTGTGGTCGGGACATTGAAAGCAAGCATATCCACTCTGCCTGCCTGAAGTTTTTTGATATTCAGCTCCGGACCGGCGATTCTGTCCAGGCTGTTTTCGTCAAACCCCGATTTGATGAGCAGCTGCTCCGAGGCATTGTCACGGATCGTGCCGATTCTGTATTTCCTGGCATCTTCCAGTCTGTCAATGACAATTTTCCTGCTTTTCAAGGCAACCAGCCCGGTCGTCACTTCCTGAATCGGGCCGACCCATTTGAACAGTTTTTCACGGTCCTCCGTTTTTGCCATGCTGTACAGCAAGGTGCCGGGTTCTTCCTGAAGCATCCGGTAAGACCTTGCCCAGGGCAGCACCTTTATGGCGGAACGCTCCGCAGGAATTCCCGCTTTTTCAAGCATCAGCAGAAGCAGGTCCGTCGAAACTCCCTGAACAGTGCCGTCTTTTATGAAATTAAACGGCGGAATATTCTCTGTCATGATGCTGATTTTCTGTTCGGCGGCTCCTGATACAGAAGACAGAAGCAGCATTCCCGTAAATACAATAATTCCCCATAAACCTTTCATTTTTACCTCCCCGGTTAATCCGGATTTTTTTCAATCCGTTGATGATTCTTTTTCCCGCCCACAAGAAGCAGCAGTTCTCCGCTTATCTGTTCAATCCGGGATGCCTGCCCGCTTAATTCAAAAGCCGCCGCAGCCGACTGCTGTGCATTGGATACATCCTGCTGCACTGTCTGACTGATTTCGGAAATAACTGAATTCATCTGTGTGATGGCGGCATTCTGTTCCGAAGATGCCTGAGATATTTCCGCAATGAGCTCACAGATTTTTTCACTGGCAGATACGGCTGTGAGAAGTTTTTCCGCTGTTTTTGAGAGGCCGGACGAGCTTTCCCCCATCCGGCTGTTCATATCTGAGATAAGGTCGGCCGTGTTTTTGGCTGCGGAGGACACACTGCCTGCAAGCATTTTTACTTCCTGGGCAACAACTGCAAAACCGGCCCCGATTTCTCCTGCCCGGGCTGCCTCAATCTCCGCATTCAACGCCAGCAGATTGGTTTGAAAAGCGATTGTGTCAATATTCCGGATAATTGTAAAGGCGGATTCAAATGATGCTGACAGCGCGTTCATGGATTCATTCATCTGTTTCATGGACTGAGCGGCTTCATTGACAATAATCCGCGCTTCTGTGGCAAAGCGGCCGGCACCTTCTGCATTTTCAGCGTTCCGGGCCACCATGGCCGATAACTGCTCCATGGATGAAACGCTTTGTCCCAAAGCAGCGGCCTGCCCGGATGCGGCCAGGGACAGAGATTCACTGCTTCGGGATGCCTGAACCGCGGCCTCTGCCACTTTGCCGGATCCCTGTCCTAAGCCCCTGGATATTCGGTAAACAGGTGTTACGACCATCTTTTTCAAACCGTAATGCAGAAACAGCACCAGAACAATATCTGCCAGAAAAATGGCAATAAGATTCGGAATCAGCATACGGATGAGTTCGTTCTGCATGAATTTCCGGGTAATATGAATTTCGATTTTCCCCAGCGGATTATTCTGATAAACGATATTCTGCTGTTCTGTGATAAAATTGCCTGAAACCGCTTCTTCTGCTTCTGTGATCTCCCATGCCGCATTTCTTTGCCTGCCGTAAAGAATGTCATCATTGTCCGGTTTTCGGATAAGGATGGCAACTATCCGTTTTTCTCTCATTTCGGCATCCATTACGGTATAGATTTTTTTTGTGTCAAAATCATACATGGGCAGCATCAGATTTTCCGAGATACGATAGACTGTATTCTGGGAAAGGGTATGCAGTTCTTCTGTCAGGCGGGAACGAAAATAGGCATAGTTGAAAGCTGCCAGAACCGACAGTATCGCTGTGCTGAGGATCACCAGCACGATGCTCATTTTATGCTGAATACTGAGAACATTCTGTCTTTTTTCAACAGGAACTGCCATATTCCTCTTTTCTGTTAACGCTAGTGCTTTGTCAATTTTGAATCTGTGTCTCCGGTTCCGCTGGAAGACCGGATTTTTTAAACCATATTTTCATAAATTGACAGAGCAGTAGTGTTCTGTCAACATTAAAATGACGGGGGATATTATTTCTGCAGGGGCGTATTGCATAGGCCAGCCCGGCACAGATCCGGGGCGTATGCAATACGCCCCTACGGGTGGCTTAACCCGTCAATTAAACGTTGACAGAGTACGAGTCAGGCTGCGCGGAGTGCGAAAATTAAGGCGGAGGCCGGTTTTTCGCAGACACTTTCATATAAAACGGCCATGACCGCAGGGTCACAACGAAGCATGAAAGCTGCGCGGAGTGCGAAAATTAAGGCGGAGGCCGGTTTTTCGCAGACACTTTCATATAAACGGCCATGACCGCAGGGTCACAACGAAGCATGAAAG
>JAABRU010000193.1 GCA_011390755.1 Desulfobacteraceae bacterium
AAATAAATCCTCTGAAATTATCTGACAGATTTGTTTATTCTCTGTCAGTATACCGAAAAGTTTTCCCCGGATACGGCCTTACGGCTGTCCCGGAGTGCAGAAACTGTATTTTTGCAGGGCCCCGGCTCATGCAAAAATGCAATTTTTGCACTCCTCCGGAAACTTTCCGATCTGCTGTCTGCTGCTGAGATGAACCGGGGGAATTATTTTTTTCTGAGTCCCTTATGAATCCGAATTCGGGGACAGACCTGAATGAGGTACGGGGTCTTACTGAACTGTGCTGTGATTTTGAAATTCAGACACCGGAAGCTGAAATTCAACCGTGAAACCGCTGTACTGCCCCGACTGCGGAGGGGAACTGAAATACCGGTGTTCGGTACTGCCCTTTGAAACGGTTCCTGTGAGGGATACCGGGTAAAGGGTCTTTTTTTCAAAGAACACTGTTTTCTGTCGTAACTGTTTTTTAAAATTACTGAAACGGACAGGACATCTGCGTCCCTGCAACAGGAAAATTTTTAAATGTATGATATTCCGCCCGTCATTTCCGGCATTTTTTCATTCTTCCGTGACCGGGCCGGAATTTTTCCGGTTCCGGAAGTGCGTTTATGAATGAGCCCCCCGTCACGCTCATCCTGACATTTTAAGCAGTCCCCATAGTAAACGGGCGACCGGGCCTCCTGAACTCCGGACTGAATCTGACCTGCTTCCCTGACAGAAATTCTGAGAAATATCGGAATTCTTTTCAGGGATTTTATTTTGTGGGTGTGCGACGGCAGGTCAGTTCAATCCTTATGGGTTAGGTTTTTTGTTTTTCACAGAATTTTTTATTATAAGAACACAAGATTGTTATTCATTTCTTCTGCCGATTTTGACTGAATAAATTCAGACAGATGCCGTATCTGTTCGCCAACACTGTACCTTCTTCTGTAAACAACAATGATTCCGGCGTGGGATATGCCCTGAGACAGATATTCTTTGTGAAGACGGCAGAAATCTCCGACATTGAATGTGTAGAGAGTGCGTTTCTGGTCGGAAGCATATTCAAGCTGTGTTTCATCATCACATCCGGTCATGCCTTCCTCAAGCACCGTTGCAACATCAATTCCCCTTGCCCGGAGTCCTTTCACAAGTATCCCCGCCATTGCATCCTCATCAATATACAGCCGAATCGGCATAATGGATATCTCCGTTTCGCATATACTGATGTTCAAGTATCTCCGCCTCTTTTTTTTCGGATTCGAGACTGTTTTCCACCAAATCTCTGTTGGCATGATAATATGCCAGTGCGGTATAAACCTGTGCCGGTGTGAGATGCGGATACATTTCTGTAATTTCTTCGGGATTATAACCCTGTTTATACCAGATGACAATCTGATTTACAGTTATACGTGTCCCTTCAATCCTCAACTGACCTCCGCATACCTTCGGTGATTGAACCAAAAATGTGTTTATTTCTCTATACATAGATTTTATTTCCTCTTTTATCCAGCGGCAGCCCAATACATCTGACGCTTGATCAGGAGCCTATTGTCTTACTTACACATCTGTATACAGCCATATAATCTTTGCCGCAGCCGACACTTGGATCACCGATTATTGTATAATCAATGACATAATCACAATTAGTGCTTTGTCAGAGCTAAAAATTAGGGTTGGGCATCGCATAATTTATTTACACAATTATAAACTGAAATCCGTTTACCCTAAAATTAAGCTATGACAATGCATTAGATTTTCTGTTGCAACTGCTGGCAAGGTGACTTGTCACATTTCCTTTCGAAGCTCCGCAGTTTCCGCCATAAGTTCCCTCTATAACTTCAATAGTTCCGTTATAGCAAGACAGGTATGCAATTTTTCGGTATCCGGCTTCAGGAGTGACACTTGTGTGATAAGTTTTGGTTTCTCCGGTTATTCCGCTGACAGGTGCTATAAACAATACTGCTATAGTTTTTAAGATAATCTTTGGAACCTTGATATTAAAGGGTTCTGTTTTGGATAACAAGTGTGTAAATGTATAACTATTTGAAATACTGAATTATATATTTATAAAAAACACAAATAGAATCTTACTGCTCAACTATTTGAATTCAATGATAATTTATGTTGATTTCAGACAATCATTATCTTAAAGTCTATAATACAACAAACACATATTTCATAATTATTTTCCTCCTCATTGAAAAAACCTAACACCAGGCTAACCGGCGCAAAAGGGTGGAGGGAGCGCCAGCGACCGGAACCCTTTTGCATCCGGGTTCCGGGTGAAGGCATCAGTTGCCTGACGCCCTCCCCGCAGATCCGTACGTGAGCAGGTAACTCATACTGTTCCCCGGTTCCGGAGGTCCGCCCCCGGAAACCGGGCAGGCATTACCCCGACCGGCGCATGACTCCGCTGTCCGTCCGCTGAATAACACCGGCTTTCAGTCTTATTGCAAGACCTTATCCAATGTCCGCAACTATATCCTTTTCGGGGCTCAGTGACACGGCCTGCATTCCCGCTCCGTCCGGCCTGCTTCGGCAGACTCAGTAACCATCGGACTCCCGTTACCGGGTTTACCCCCCGGACGCTGCTGCTGATCTGCCGGTTACACTTTCATCAGGCGGGACTTTCACCCGCCGGGTAATAATAATAAATTTCAGGGCCTTCGCCCCTTCCCGATATTCCGGATTTATTCTGACGCAGTGAATGACGGGTTATGTTACTTCTGCAGGGGCATACTGCATACGCTCCTGCAGATAATGTCACCCGTCATTTTAATATTGACAGAATACTACCAGCCCAGTTGTTTTTTCAGGGACTGCAGGGTCAGTTTCAGACATGCTTTCAGCGTAGGGGCAACCCCCTCCCCTTTGATGGCACTGGCCGGAAAAGACGGCACTTTGAGCTGACGGTTCAAATCCCTTTCCATCAGACTGACGGGCATGACCGGAAGTCCCTGCTCTCCCAAATCTCTTTTGTTATACTGCAGAATCAGCGGGACTTTGAAAATGGTCAGACCGTAATCTTTCAGATTCATATGCAGATCTTTGAGTGAAAGCATATTCTTTTCGCGGCGGACTTCCAGAGAATCGGCAACAAATACCAGGCCGTCCACTTCTCTGAGTACCATTTTCCGCGTAGAAGCGTATTTCACCTGCCCCGGAACGGTATATAACTGTACACGTACTTCATAGCCTTTTATTTTTCCCAGTCCCATGGGAAGAAAATCAAAATAAAGGGTACGATCCCCTTCGGTGTCGGCCGAAACCATCTGGCCGGTGACCTGTTTGCGGAATGCTTTGAAAATCTGTTCCAGATTCGTTGTTTTTCCGCATCTTCCCGGACCGTAATAAACGATCTTTACTTCGATTTCCCGTGCTTTTAAATTAATATTTGCCATCTTGCAATCCAGTTTCCAATCGGCCGCCGGTGAAAATAATGTTCTGACAGTTTCTGCCAGATTCTGCCGTATTATATACTTTGTATCTGAATATCCACACTGTAATGCCCGGTTTTGGGTCCGGATTCAATTCGGGAAACCGAAACAACAAGTGATTTTCCTTCAAACATGGCAATGGGAGAATAAAACTGGGTCTGCTCCAGAACCGTTCCTTTTTTTATGGATTTGAGAAAAGAATGATCCCGATCCGAAATCAGCAGATTGATGATACTGCCTGACTGAAAACTGACATCATATTCATAGGTTCTGCTTCTGTCTTCCGCTTCCGGAATGGTGATTCCCACGGAGCTGATATCCAGAATCTCATTTTCATTCAGACCCGGGGCTGTTTCGGCCGGGGAACTTTCCCCTTCGGTTTCCGCAATCTCCTCCGGTGCGGACAGCAGGGTATCTATTCCTTTTTTCTTCAGAATATCCTGCAGCAGTCGGTGAATCTGCCCCAGCTGTTCCCCCGGCAAAAACGTTTCCGAAAGCCAGTTATTGTACTGCCGGACTGCATCATCCGGCACATCCCGCGCAATATGGCAGCGGATAATATTTTTGGCGGCTTCCAGGCGGAAATCCTCTTTGCCCAGTATTTTTTTAAATTCATCCAATGCCCGCGCGTACTGCCCGAATTTCGCCAAAGCAATGGCTCCGTCAATTTCAAGTCTTTTTTCATCCTGGGAAAAGGCAAATTTGGTGCGGATGATTTCCTGCACCTGCTCAGACATTTCCCTGTCCGCGGGTTCCTCCTCCTGCTTGCGGATGGATTCTTTGACAAGTCTGATCTGTTTGGAGATAGACTGGAGCAGGCTTTTATGGTTCCCGATATTTTTCGCATTTTTCTGTATCAGTTTTGCTGCCCGGATGTATTTATCTCCTGCCTCCTTCACCAACCCCTGTGATTTATAGACTTCCGCCTGATTCAGCAGGGATTTGATTTCTTTTTTCACATCCATGATTCAGTCTCTTTTTTATGTATCTGATTTATTCTGAACTAAGCAGTTCTTTGTCCTGAATATGATCCTGACCCTTTTATTGTCAGCCCCCCGGATTTCCTGTTTTCGGCCCCCGGGTGAAAAACGCAGTCCGCTTCAATCCCTGAAATTCCGCAGGTTTTGGAAAAGAATCCCCCAATTCAGTTTATGCGTGCCGGTGAAATGCAATAAATATTATTATAGAGTATGCCTTTACGTTAAACTGTATGAATTTCATGCTTATCTTATTTTTATATCGGAGTCAATAATTGAAAATATGTTGACAATTCCTGCCGGAATGCTATTTAATAAGTTTTCTTTTTCATCCGCAGTCCTTCGGGATGTTTTTATTATATGCAAAGCAACAATAATTCACAAGGAGAAAGTTATGGACAAGAAGGTAACTGTCGTAGGAGCAGGTAATGTCGGTGCAACCGCAGCCCAGAGATTGGCAGAAAAAGCCCTGTGTGATGTGGTTCTTGTGGACATCGTGGAAGGCGTACCCCAGGGGAAAGCCCTGGATCTGACCCAGGCATCGGCCATTGAAAAACATGATGCCGGTATCATCGGTACCAACTCATATGAGGAAACCGCCGATTCCGATGTGGTGATTATTACAGCCGGTATTCCCCGGAAACCGGGCATGAGCCGGGATGATCTTATCAGCACCAATGCCGGGATTATGAAAAATGTCACAGAGCAGGTGGCCAAATATTCTCCGAACACGACACTGATTATCGTGAGCAACCCCCTGGATGCCATGTGTCATGTGGCCTATGAAGTCAGCGGATTCCCCAAAAACCGGGTGATCGGTATGGCCGGTGTGCTGGATTCTGCCCGTTTCAGAGCCTTTATTTCTATGGAACTGAATGTTTCCATTGAAAATACCCACGCCTTTGTTCTGGGCGGGCACGGTGACACGATGGTTCCGCTGCCGCGTTTTTCCACAGTGGCGGGTATTCCCATCACCGAGCTGCTGCCCCAGGACCGCATTGATGCTTTGGTGGACAGAACCGCCAACGGCGGGGCTGAAATTGTCAGTCTGCTCAAAACCGGCAGTGCCTTCTATGCTCCGGCCTCTTCTGCTGTGGAAATGGCCAAATCCATTCTCTATGATAAAAAACAGATTCTCCCCTGTGCTGCCTATCTGGAGGGAGAATACGGTTACAATGATCTGTTCATCGGTGTACCGGTAAAACTGGGCAAAGGCGGTGTGGAGGAAGTCATTGAAATCAAACTGACGGCCGATGAAAAAGCCAGGCTGGATAAATCCGCTGCCGCAGTGCAGGAACTGAAAACCGTACTGGCAAAGCTGAAATAATTTCATTTTTTTTCTGCAGGCACTCTGCAGAGTGTTTCTGCCAGTTTTTTACTGATTCCGGGCACATTTTCCAATTCTTCGGAAGATGCTGCCCGGATTTTTTTTATACTGCCGAAATGCCGCAGCAGGGCTTTTTTCCGCTGCGGTCCGACCCCCGGAATGTTGTCCAGTGCGGAAACAAGGGATTTTTTCCCCCGCTGTTTCCGGTGAAAAGTGATAACAAAACGGTGGGCCTCATCCCGGATACGCTGCAGAAAAAGCAGCAGTTCCGGATCCCGTGAAAAATTTACAGGATTGGCCCGCCCCGGTTGATAAATTTTGTCTTCTTTTTCTCCCTGTTTTTCATCTTTTTTGGCAATGCCGACGACTTCAAAACTGCCCTGCAGCCCCAGCTCCGCCAATACCGCAGCGGCAATATTCAGCTGCCCTTTTCCGCCGTCCACCATCAGCAGATCCGGCCAGGGACGGGATTTTTCCCCTTTCCCGTATCTTCTTTTCAGTACTTCGGCCATACTGGCGTAATCATCCTGACCTGTCACGGTCCGAATAATATATTTCCGGTATGCGGATTTCAGGGGACTTCCGTTTTCAAATACAGCCATGGCACTGACCGGGCTGCTTCCGGAGAGACTGGAGTTGTCAAAGCATTCAATCCTGCGGAGAGGGTGCCGGGATTTCAGGCGTTTTTGCAGGTTTCGGGCCAGTTCCTCTCCGGATGCGGCCGATTCACTCCGCCGTCTCAGCTCTTCCCGGGCATTGTGCGCTGCCATGTCTTTCAGGCGGGCTTTTTCTCCCCGCTGCGGCTGCAGAATCCGCACTTTTGCCCCTTTCCATTCTCCCAGGCGGTTTTCCAGCAGGGAAGCACTTTCCGGCAGATGCGGAACCAGGATTTCCTTGGGAATAAAACGGGCTTTTTCATAATACTGCCGGATAAAGGCACTGATAATTTCCCCTTTGGCGGAAAGTGTTTCGGAAAAGCGGAAATGCCGGGAACCGATCAGGTATCCCCTGCGCACAAAAAAACAGGTGATGATGGTCATTACCGGATTTTCAGCCAGCCCCAGCACATCCCTGTCCATAAAATCAGAGGCTACAATGATTTGTTTTTCAAGTGTTTTTTCTATGGCAAACATTTTATCCCGTAACGCGGCGGCTTTCTCATATTCCTGTTTTTCCGCGGCAGATGTCATGTCCGCTTTGATTTTCCGGATCAGATCCGGGGTGCGGCCTTTGAGAAACAGAATCGCTTCATTGACAATTTCATCATAGACCTCTTTTTTTACCGCCAGGCAGCAGGGGCCGAGACAGGTGCCGATCTGATAATTGAGGCAGGGGCGGCTGCGGTTTTTAAAAATATTGTCTTTGCATTTGCGCAATTGAAAATGCCTGTTCAGAATTTTCAGGGTCCGGTTCACAGCCCCGGAAGCCGTATAGGGGCCAAAGTAGAGAGCGCCGTCTTTTTGGGTTTTCCGCACCAGTGTCAGGCTGGGAAAAGGACGGCTGAGATCCATGCGCAGGGAGGGGTAGCGTTTGCCGTCTTTCAGAATTACATTATAGCGCGGGGAATAACGTTTGATCAGGTTGGATTCCAGTACCAGGGCTTCGTTTTCCGTGGCGGTAAGAATGGTTTCAAAATCTGCAATACGGCGTACCAGCACGGCGGTTTTCATATCCGGAAGTTCGGGACGCTGAAAATAGGAGGTCAGGCGTTTTTTCAGATTTTTGGCCTTACCGACATAGATCACCTTTCCCTTTTCATCTTTCATCAGATAAACCCCCGGCCCGGATGAGGCATGGGACAGTTTTTCACTTATGCGGGACATGAATTATGTATTCCTCCTGCTGTCAGCAGTTTCTTAAAAAATATATAATATTGAATAACGGCTTATGTCACTTCTGCAGGGGCGGTATTGCATACGCCCTCCGTAACGGCTGCCGGGGAGCATCCGGGGCCTATGCCGTTAATTTAAGGTGGTTTCCGAAAAAGATAATACCGGAGGAGTGCCGAACTGAAAGTCCGGCACTCCTCCGCAGTTTTTCTGAGTATACAGAACTGAACTTGTGCAGTTCTTTTGCAATATTCAACACTTAACTGTCTAAAATAATATTATATTTCAATAAAAATATTTCCAAATAAATTATTATCGGCATACAGTGATTTCAATATGTTGAGAATTTGTAGATTTTGAAACTTTTTTTAAATACAACATTTTGATAAAATTATATTTTTTAGTTAAAAATAAGATTTTGGCTGCACAAGTTCAGTACAGAAATATATTTGACATGTCCACTTAGTGCCATTGGAGCATCCGGGGCGCATGCAATACGCTCTTACAGGAAAAATCAACGGATTTGCCCCACTGCCGAAATGGGATGTATAAAATATTCAAATATTCTCTGTTCATCAGATGATTATCCCCAGAGACAGAGCACTGCCGAAAGAGATAAGAAGGAAAGCAGGGTGGAAAGAACAATGGAGGCCGATGCCAGTTCCGTATTGCTGCGCAGTTGGGAAGACAGGACATAGATGGCGGTGGAAGTCGGGAGCGCGAAGAAAATCATGCCGACCCGGAAGGGAATTCCGGAAACATGGAAAAACCGGAGGGAAAAATAACCGATCAGGGGAAAAAGCAGCAGTTTGATGAGAGCGGAGATAAATGCAAGACCGAAACAGCCTTTCAGGGTTTCAAAGTTCAGCACACCTCCGACAGAAAACAGGGCCAGGGGCAGGGTGGCCAGGGTAAAAAGGCGCAGTGTGCTGTCTATAAACAAAGGAAAGCTATTGATAAAACGGGCGTAAAAAATACCTGCAATACAGGCGATAATCAGGGGGTTGGAAATCAGGGCCTTTGCCAGTACCCGGATGCGTTCTTTTGTACTGAAATTTTTTTCAGAATGCCAGATCAGAGTGGAGACCGCCAGAACGTTGATCAGGGGGATGGCAAATCCCACCATCACCCCGAAATGCCCGACACCTTCTTCTCCCACGGTATTCATAATCACGGCCATGCCGATATAGGTATTGAAACGGTAGCAGCTTTGGGAAAAGGAACCGGCCTCATAATCTCCCACAGACAGGCGGATATACAGGCTGCTGAGCAGATAAATGAGCAGGATGGCAGACAGGCAGGCAAAGCAGAAGGGCCAGTCAATTCCCCCCCCGGATCCGGTTCCGCCGATTTTCCAGAAAAGCATGGCAGGGAAAAAGATATAATAAACCATTTTATCCGCGGTTTTCAGGAAATGATCGTCGGTCATACGCAGAACTTTCATTACTCTGCCCATTGCAATGAGCGCAAATACGGGGAATAAGGCATTGAGAACTGTAAGCATAAAAAAAACCTTGAAAAAGGTGTCAGGTTTTTGGTGTCAGGTGTCCGGTGTCAGGTGTTCGGTGTCAGATTTTTGGTGTCAGGTGTTCGGTGTCAGGTGTCCGGTGTCAGGGGTCCGGTGTCAGGTGTTCGGTGTCAGGGGTCCGGTGTCAGGTGTCCGGTGTCAGGGGTCCGGTGTCAGGTGTCCGGTGTCAGGTGTCCGGTGTCAGGTGTCCGGTGTCAGGGGTTCGGTGTCAGGTTTTTGGTGTCAGGTGTCCGGTGTTCGGTGTCAGGTGTTTGGTGTCAGGTGTCCGGTGTCAGGTGTTCGGTGTCAGGTGTTCGGTGTCAGGTGTTCGGTGTCAGGTGTTCGGTGTCAGGTGTCCGGTGTTCGGTGTCAGGTGTTTGGTGTCAGGTGTCCGGTGTTCGGTGTCAGGTGTTCGGTGTCAGGTGTCAGGTGTCAGGTGTCCGGTGTCAGGTGTCCGGTGTCAGGTGTCAGGTGTCCGGTGTCAGGTGTTCGGTGTCAGGTGTTCGGTGTCAGGTGTCCGGTGTTCAGGACTCCGCTCCCCTGAGGGCGATACTGTTTCCTTAAAGAACAATAATCAGCAGATCGAAAACTTCCTGAATTTCACCCTCCCCCGGCCCCCAAAGCTGTTGCCTTAAGAAAAACCGGAGTGCTGAACTTACAGTTTAGCACGTCTTTTTCTGAATAATTTCAGCCTGCCAAACTGTAAGTTCGGCACTCCTCCGATCTTAAGTCAGCAGCATTGCCCCCGGCCCCTCCCTCAGGGAGGGGGGCTGAAAGCGGAGGCACTGCCGACCGGAAACAGAATCTTTTCGATCTGCTGACTATACCTGTTCTTTCTGCAAAGGCAGGGAAATCCGCACACAGCACCCGGTGACTTCATTATTGGCGGCCATGACCCTGCCGCCCATGGCCTGCACCACTTTTTTAACAAAGGCCAGGCCGATACCGGTCCCCCCGGTATTGCGGATGAGCGCGCTGTCCACCCGGTAAAAATCATCAAAGACCTTTTTCAGTGCATGGCGGGGAATGCCCGGCCCGGTGTCGGATACGCTGATATGTACCTGTTTTTCATCACTGCAAAGGCGCAGGCAGATTTCTTTTTGAGGACTGTCTTTGCCGAATTTCATGCTGTTTTCAATCAGATTGATGATCACCTGTATCATGACCTCATGATCATAATAAAAGTCCGGTACCTGTGCAGTTTCCGTTTTCAGCACAAAACCTTCCCGCAGCAGTTTTTCATGAAATATCTGCCGGACTTCATGGAGCACATCTGCAAAATTTCCTTTGCGCAGATGCAGGCGGATCTGTTTTTTTTCCAGTTTGGAAAATTCCAGGATATTGTTGATAAGACGGGAAAGTCGCGCGCTTTCGGACCCAAGAATGCGGAAATATTCCTGCTCCCGCTCCGGACCGGGGGCGATGCCCTGCTCCAGCATTTCAATATACATGCGGATATTGGTCAGCGGTGTTTTGAGTTCATGGGTGACAGAGGATACAAAGCGGGAACGTCTTTCGGAAAGTTCGGCCACGGCTCCTGCGCTGCGGTAAATGGCAAACATGCCCAGAAAAAAGACCGCTGCCAGTATGCCCATCATGATATTCAGGGTCTGCCGTCCCGGAGAGGGCGGAATCCGACTGCATGTGAGAGTGGTGCGGAGAAAAGAAAAGGGGCGGGGGAAGGTATGGGACAGGGAAAAAAGCGGGGAAGATGCGGAAACACCTGCACTGAGATAGCGGTTATGCCCCTTTCTGTCTGAAATCTGCAGATCCAGGCGGCTGAAGCGGGACAGGGGATGGGGGCTGAAATGGGTATTTTTCAGGTATTCCAGAAAATTCTTTACAGAGATGACAAAACCCTGCCGGAATATCTGATTGCCGAGGACGATACGGCGGAAGATGAAAATATTTTCTGCATCTGCGAATACCGACTGCATGGGATCAATTTCCGCATGAAGATCGCTCTCTGACGGGGGATGCGGAGGGAAAGGGGCATGCGCAGCTGTTTTTACATCCGGGGATGCCCGCATTTCATATTTTCTTCCGGCAGACGGCGCAGACCGGGAGGACAGGGAGGATGCCGGCCATGCGGATTCATTTTCCGCGCGGGCCGTATCTGCTTCTTCCGCTGCATTTCCTTCGGACATAAGGACTTCCCCTCCCTGCTGCACATCATTATCAGAACGGTCTTTATCAAAACCGTTTTTTCGCCTGCCTGCATCTTTTTTCATTTGACGGCTTTCATCCCGCAGCACATTCTGATCCTGCCGGGCAAGATTCAGGGCCTGGGTGACAGTGATTTTTTCCACCCGTTTTTCTTTTTCCCCCAGGTAGACTTTCTGCTCTTTGGATTCCGCGCGGGCCAGAAAGCGTTCGGCAAAGCCCTTTTTTTCCCGAACCGCTTTTTCTGCCGGTTCCGGCAGGGATTTTACTTTTTTCCCTGCTGCGAGTTCCCTGCTTTTCCGGGGACTTTGGGGAATCATTTTTTCGGAAATTGCCGGGGGGACAGGCTGCATTTCAAATAAATCTGCTATGGATGTTCTTTTGGCATTGAACAGTTCATTTACATGCCGCAGACGTAAGAAATCGGCCCTGTCCCCTGTTTGCTTCTCCTCCGCAAACAGGGGGGAATGGAAAGAACCGTCCGGATTGTTTTGAAAATAGCCGATGATATAATTTTTTTCAACCGGATAGGAGAGAGGGGAGCGGGTATTTTCGCCAGTGCTGCCGGGCGATGTGTAGTAATAATTGTATTCATCAACCGCGCGTTTTTCCTCTTCCCGCACCAGCACGGCCATCTCCCGCTCCATTTCATCAAAAAGGGTCTGCGCGAAATAACGGAACTGGGATATTTCCTCCTGCTCCAGGCTGCGGTGGCTTCGGAACACAAACCAGGCCAAAGGCAGGGAGAGGCAGATGCAGAAAAGCAGTATCAGGACGCGGAGTTTTTTCATTTTGCCAGCCGGTAACCTTCCCCCCGGATGGTCAGAATGATTGGAATATCACCGGCAATCTGTGCAATTTTTTTCCGGAGTTTCAGAATGTGAATGTCCACGGTACGGGTTTCGATATCCGCATCCGCATAGCCCCATACATCTGTGAGCAGTTCTTTTTTGGAAACAATGCGGTCCTGATGGCGCTGCAGAAAAATCATAATATCCATTTCCCGCCGGGTCAGTTCTGTACTTTTTTCGCCGCAGATGGCCAGAAGTCTTTTGCCGTCAAAGAGAATATCACCGAATTTCACATGCTCATCCCCCAGGCGTTTTCCGCTCCGGCGGAGAAGAGCCTCAATGCGTACCATTAGCTCACGGAGGGAAAAGGGCTTGCTCACATAATCATCGGCCCCGGCTCTGAAGCCGGTGACAATATCATCTTCCGAGCCTTTGGCCGTAAGCATGAGAATGGCCTGCACGGGTTTG
>JAABRU010000194.1 GCA_011390755.1 Desulfobacteraceae bacterium
TTCTGTTTTCTGCTGTTTCGGACATGATATGAATCCTTTCACCAAACAGGTTAATATTGAACAACTCTTAATTATTTATTATAATAAAATATTATTGTATTTTCAAGATTAAATCGCTCAATTTAGGGGGAATTCAATTCACAATTTTAAGTGAAACAATGCATTAGGTAATATCCTGTTTTTACTGATTCCGAAGTTTTTGACTCTCAGAATCTGTCCGAAAACCTGTTTTCCGGTGTTTTTTTAATTCCTTACTTTCACCGGGTGTAAAAATCTGTTTCGGAGGTTTTGAGGCAGATTCTTAATTTGTCATTACATATTCAATATTCAATATTCAGTATTTTCTAATAATCAAAACCCTTGTGAGGAGAACAGATATGTGCCGTTTGCTTGCCATCAGCAGTGAAGAATATATGTCGCCCATGACCGCACTGGAAGGTCTGGATGTTATGCGGGAGGGATACGACGGATCGGGGGTCGGAATTTTTCTCCGTGATCTGGGAGGACCCTTTGAAAACCTCAAAGATGCGCCTGTGCTGTCCGGGATTTTCAGCACTGCGGGGGTCAAGCGACTGGATCGGTATATGATGGATCAGGGCTTTACCACAAAATACAAAATATCTTTCAAACTCCCCAAAACCCTCCCGCCGGGAATACCCAAAAGAGATATTTATCTGGTTCGTGCTTATGACTGTCCACCGGAATGGGATGAACTGCCGTCAGAAAAAATACGGGAGAATCTGATGTGCATCCGTCTGGAACTGCGGCAGATGGGGGAGGAGGAAAAAGACATGATTGTTTTTTCCTTTTGGCCCGATGTCATTCTTCTCAAAGAAATCGGAGATCCCATAACCGTCGGTTCCTATCTGGGACTGGACCGCAGGGAAACACAGGCCCGGATTATCATGGTGCAGGGGCGGCAGAATACCAATTACGATATTGATCTTTATGCCTGCCATCCTTTTTTCATTCAGGGCTTTGCGTCCATGACCAACGGGGAAAACACGGCCTTTCTGCCCAACCGGGAATTCCTTCTCTCCCGCGGCTTTCCCGGATACAAAGGTTATATTTCCGATTCCGAAGTCTTTACCCATATTCTCCACTACACTGTCTGTCTTCTGGGGTTTGATATTGACGCGTATAAGCACATTATCACACCACTGCAGGACAGTCTGCTGCAGGAACACCCCAACGCCCATCTTTTGCAGCATCTGAAATATTCCTGCCGGAAACTGATTATTGACGGCCCCAACTGTGTAATCGGATGCCTGCCGGACAAGACACTGTTCATGGTGCAGGATCGGAAAAAACTGCGCCCCGGTGTGGTGGGCGGAAGGCCGGGACTTTATGCATTTTCTTCGGAAATCTGCGGACTGGATGCGGTCATTCCGGACAGAGACAGAAGCAAAGACATACAGCCCATGCACCTGGATACCGTCGCCATTTCCCCGGACAGGAAAGAAATAAAGATTCTGCGGCAGACGGATCCCCTGTCTGTACTGAACTGAGAATTGCCGGAAACGTAAAAAACCGCCCCCTGCATGTGCCTTCCTCTGCAGCCGTCCTTCTTTTCAAGCCTTCACTCCGTCAATATAATTTTTTATTTCTTGCGAAAGTTCTCTGCATATTTTAATATTCTGGTATTTTGCAAACAACAGAAGTATCAAATCATGAGCGGAGTGCCGGTGACAAAAGAATATTCTGAAAACCATCATGAAAATACCGAAGATAAGGGGCTGACCGTTATTACCACCCATATCAATGCGGATTTTGACGCGCTGGCCTGCATGATGGCCGCGCAGAAACTGTATCCGGATGCGCTGGTGGTGTTTCCGGGATCCCATGAGAAAACCCTGCGGAATTTTTTTATCCAGTCCGTGGTTTATCTGCTTAATATGGCGGATATTAAAGAGATTGATTTCTCCCGTATCAGACGCCTGGTGCTGGTGGATACCCGTCAGCCGGGCAGGATCGGCAGATTTGCCGAACTGCTGGATCACAATAATCTGGAAATTCACATCTATGACCATCATCCCCCTCTGGAAAACGACATCCGGGGGCAGTATGAAGAAATCGGCATGACAGGCGCGGCCATCAGCATTCTTTCGGAAATTATCCGGGATAAGGAACTTCCGGTTTCTCCGGAAGAAGCCACTATCATGTGCCTGGGGCTGTATGAGGATACCGGTTCTTTCACTTTTTCCTCCACTACGGAAAGAGATTTCATGGCGGCGGCTTTCCTTTTGTCCAAAGGAGCCAACCTGGATATCATCTCCAATCTCATTGCCAGGGAAATGAGTTTTGAACAGGTGGGACTGCTCAATGATATGCTGAAAAATGCCGTGCAGTATGATATTAAAGGGGTGGAAGTGACCCTGACAAGCGTAAGTACGGAAAAATATGTGCAGGATTTTGCCTTCCTGGTGCATAAAATGATGAAAATGGAAAACCTGAAAGCCTTTTTCGCCCTGGCCCGTATGGGAAACAAGGTTTATATCGTTGCCCGAAGCCGGACTCCGGATGTGGATGTGGGACTGATTATCGGCAAAATGGGCGGCGGCGGTCATGCTTTTGCCGCGTCGGCCAGCATAAAAGAAGAAACCCCGGCCCAGGTGGAGCGGAATCTGCTGGACCTTTTATACACGTATATCCGGTCCAGCAGACGGGCAAAAAATCTCATGTCTTCGCCGCCCATCAAAACCGATGCCGAAACCCCGATGGAAGATGCCCGGCATTTGATGACCCGTTACAATATCAATGCCCTGCTGGTAACAGAAAAACAGGGGGATACCGAAGTGCTGCGGGGCTATATTTCCCGGCAGATTGTTGCCAAAGCCCTGTATCTGCAGCTGGATCACACACCTGTGCGGGAATATATGTCAACGGAGCTGGGCACTGTGGGGCCGGATGCCGAACTGGCGGAAATTCAGGAGCAGATCATTGAAAACAAACAGCGGGTACTGCCGGTGATGCAGAACGGTGAAATAAAAGGGGTGATTACCCGCACCGACCTGCTCAATACACTGGTGCGTCAGAATGATTTCGGAAACCGGGAAGAACCGGACCCGCTGAAAGAAGAAACCAGTATGCGCACCCGGAATATTTTCCGCCTGATGAAAGAGCGTCTCAGTCTTCCCATACTGGATTTACTGAAAAAAGCCGGAGCGGTGGCAGATGAACTGGGATACGGAGCGTTTGCGGTGGGCGGATTTGTGCGGGATCTCTTTCTCTACCGCCCCAATGAAGATATTGATATTGTTATAGAAGGAAAAGGAATTGCATTTGCCAGGGCATTCGCCGAATCCTGCCATGCCCGTGTACACAGTCATGAAATTTTCGGAACAGCGGTTGTTATCTTTCCGGACGGTTTTAAAATTGATGTGGTTACAGCAAGAATGGAATACTACCGTTTTCCGGCAGATCTGCCCAATGTGGAAATGAGTTCCATCAAACTGGACCTCTACCGGCGGGATTTTACCATCAATACCCTGGCCGTGCAGTTGAATCCCAACCGTTTCGGCACCCTCATTGATTTTTTTTCCGCGCAGAAAGATATTAAAGAAAAAGTCATCCGGATTCTGCACAACCTGAGTTTTGTGGAAGATCCCACACGGGTATTCCGGGCCATCCGCTTTGAACAGCGTTTCGGATTTACTATCGGGAAACTTACCGCCAATCTGATTCACAATGCGGTGAAAAAAGATTTCTTTAAAAAACTCAGCGGAAGACGCACCTTTAACGAACTGCGACTGATTCTGGAGGAAGATGACCCCACACCGGCTATCCGAAGACTGCATGATTATAATCTGCTGAATATTATTCATCCGGATATCAGACCCACGCGGAAACTGATTTCCGGTTTTACTTCCCTGAAAAAAGTGCTGGACTGGCATGGTCTGCTGTTTCTGGAGGAATCCTATATGCGCTGGACCGTATACTGGATGCTGCTGATCCGCCAGTTTGATCCTGATGCCACAGAAAAAATATGCGCCAGGTTTGAAATGGCGCCGCGGCATCAGCTGATTTTCTGCAAAGAGCGTTATGCAGCCGATCAGACAATGTTCCGCCTTGTGCGCCGTCTGCCCATGAAAAACAGCCGGATTTACCGGGAACTTTCCGGATTCCGCACAGAACTGCTTTTATATATGATGGCGGCCACCCGGAATGAAGATGTAAAAAAATCCATTTCTTATTATTTCACGCATTTGCGAAATGAAACCATCAGCATTGGCGGAAAAGACCTGAAAAAAATGGGCATACCGCCCGGGCCGGTGTACCGGAAAATACTGGATGCCGTGCTGGATGCCCGTCTCGACGGGGAACTGAAAAGCCGGGAGGATGAAATTGAATTTGTGGTGAAATCGGAAAAATTTAATTATTCCAAAAAATCAGGTTCTTCTGCATCCATGAACACACACGGGCAAAGGAAAAAGTAATAATCCGAATGAAGGCTTAAATCCGGTGCTGTAAAATCAGCCGCCTATGAAGTCAGTTCCGGAAGTCTGGCTTTATAATAACTCAAGTTGCCACCCATAAACCCAACCTGCTGATTTTTCGTTCCGGTAACTTTTGAGTATCCTGCTGCTGCCTGATTTTTGGTTACTGCCCCGACAGGTGGCAACTTGGGGTATAATACCTGTTTTTACTTCATCCGAAGATTCTGACTCTTCATTGGCATTACTACCCCTTTCCCTGTGCGTTTTTTTCCCCGTTTGTAAAAAAGAGGAATTTCTGCCTTTTGCAAACGGGGAACTTGCTGTGCAGGGAAACGGTCATGATCAGAAAAGAATTTTTCCGTCGGACTGACCATCCGGCATGATGATGCGGGAGGATTCGGATTCCTGTTTTTTCAGTTCTTCTATGACCAGATGCAGTGCTTCTTTCATGGTTTTGGGAAAAACCGCAATTGCTTCTGTAAAATTTTGGGCATCCAGAGGACATTGTATGGGAATGGAACCGGCCGGTGTCATCATCTGGGTATGCCCCAGAAAAAGAACCGGCCGGCTTTTGTCTTCACTTCCGTCTTTGTTTACGGGTATCATACGCTTGACAGAAGCCAGATTCAGATCCGTAAAATTTTCTTCCCGGTACAGATTATCCGTATCTACTGTAAAATCAATTTTATCAATTTCATTTTCAAACATTTGGAAAATTTCTCCTTTTTTGGACTGGAATTGTTTTTAATTTCGCTTCTTTCTGCTTCACCCGGCAGCTGTAAATTCTGATGAAAGCCCCTTTGAAAAAGGGAATTGGGGTAAATTTCAGTCTGTTGCAGACAAATCCCCTCCGCCCTTCCCCTTACAGGCAGAGCTGCTTCCTTAAGGAATATTTTTTTGCAGGGGTGTATTGCATACCCCCCCAGACCTTAGGTCAGCAGCATTGCCCCTTACAGGGGATGGGATTCTGTTATTTCAACCGATTACAGAAAAACTGATGAATAGCGATTGTTTCACATTACAGTTTTTTTTTCAACAAAAGACTTTATAGCCGATATTTTCTGCCGCACCTTCATTTTGGCAGGGCAAAATCTGTATTTGCATTTATTCGCTTATTCGTATATACTCAATATTATGCAGATGCAAAGGCTGTTTGAGATATTATATATAATTACAAGATATTGCAGAGAATTTTCTCTGGAATTTGCTATTGGGTCAAAAAGGCTGATGCATTAAATATCTGACTGCAGGGGTGTATTGCATATGCCCCCGAACACCTGACACCGAATACTTAAATATCTGACTGTGGGGTGTATTGCATGGGCCCGGCATGGGCGGCTTCGGGGCCTATGCAATACGCCCCTACAGAAAAAAATCAACGGATTTGACCCATCACCTGGAATTTCTTATCATGCGGATGGCAGGGAAAGGATAATTTTTATTGGATCGTTTTGAAATCAGACATGCGGATTTTTCCGAAAGTCTGAACGGAATTGCAGAAAAACTGGAACAGTATCTGGGCAGCGAAAATGACAGACTGCTTCAGGAAATTACCGAGGATCTGAACCGGCATCCGGGCCTGCTGGCACGCCTTTTTCCCTCGGAAATCCGGGAGGAGGAAAAACGGCTCAGCATTGAAAAAATGCGGATGATCTATGAAAAAAAGGAGATGTTTTTTGAATTTTATTCCAATGTAAAAATGGAAATTGCCAAACGGCTGGCAGATGCCCTGGTGGCTCCCATCGGGATGGATCTGCAAAGCCGGGTGGCTGCATTTGCCAGTGAAAAAATGGAGGAAATTTCTGAAATCACTGCTTCCGGCCGCAAAAAGTTTATGGAAAACATGAAAAAACAGTTGCAGGAACTGGAAGAATACAGGGATTTTCCCGAATTATATGAACCGGCCCGTGCATCCATGAAACAGGAAATCACTATCTATTTTGAAAGTGTCCGGGAACTTCTGCAGGGTTTTATTGAGCATCTGGAACAGAAAGTCTCGGAAATGATGTGAATCCCACATTTCGCCTGTCTTTGCAACACTTTGAAAATTAAGCTGAATTTTTCAAAATTTTTTGCATACCCAGAGAATCGGATTCAATAAATTCAGATTGCCGGATCGCAAAGAGCGAAATGTGGGGTGAATGGGAAACAATTCTGACATATTCAGTATATAATTATTCAATAGTCCGGTAATTTTTTCTGATTTCCGGGCTGTAAAAATGTAACCTTCTGAAATCATTAAGTGCAAATTTTCAGACAGGGATTTATAACCTTTTGAAATTATTAAAACCGAAATTTTTTACCGAACTATTGTTATTATGACTCGTACAAAAACATCGGAACTGTCCCGGATAGAGAAATTTTTTCTTTTTTGCAGCGCTACGGATACAGAAGTCCTGAAAGACTGCTCCAACGGGATAAAAGGAAAATACATTGCTTTGGGCTGGCTGGTACTGACACCGGCCGTCATGGCCCTGTGGTCCGGCAGTTATTTCTTTTCCACCATATTCCGGAATCAAATCATCCTTTCGGTCCTGTTCGGTTTTGTCTGGGCCTTAATCATACTCAATATAGACCGCTACCTGATTATCACTTTTGACAAGGGGGATTCCCTGTTCAAAGATATTTTTTCTTTTTCCGTGTTCAGCCGGATGATCATTGCGGTTTTTATTGCATATGCCATTGCCCATCCCATTGTTCTGCGTCTTTTCAGTGAAAATATCGAAGAATATATTTATACGCAGAATGAAATACATAAAGAGGAAATCCGCAAAAATTATTCCGGGAAAATCACTTCCCTGGAAGAAGAAGTCCGGCTGCTGAATGCGGAAATCAATGAAAAGGGAACAGGGATTTCGCAGATGAACGGCCCCGCTGCAAACCCGGAAATATCTGTGCTGAGAAAGGAGATTGCCCATACCGGAAAAGAAATCTCCGACCTGCGGGATGTGCTGAATCAGAGTCATGAGGAACTGTCTGATGAAATTGCGGGCAGCAGCAGTCGGACCGGAAGAAAGGGATACGGCCCCGTAGCCCGCTCCATTGAGCAGAAAATTGAAAGCCTGAATGCGCAGATACGCAATGCGGAAAAACAGTATGCCGGTCTGGAAGAACAGCTTGCCAGTGCCATAGAAAACGAAAAAAGCGGGTTTCAAAACCGGAAAGAAGCCCTGGCATTTGAGAGAAAAGAGTTGACGGCTCTGGAGGAAAGGAACAATGCCCTGATTGCGGACCGGCAGAAGGAAATTACCCGGCTCCGTTTTCTGCGGGATGAAAAAATCCGGGGATTTGAACATAAGGCCGCCACAGATTTTCTGGCCCGAAGCAATGCCCTGGATGAATTAAGCAAAAACAATCCCAATGTAAGAAAATGGAGTTATCTTCTGACCCTTATCTTTATTCTGCTGGATATTCTGCCCATTCTCTGGAAGGTGATTCCCAGAAAGGATGCCTATGAACTGAAACTGGAAACCTGCCGTATTTCTTCGGCGGATTTTGAAGAAGTCGAGCGGATGGCCATAGGAAGAATGCGGGATGTAAGAGAAAAAACAGCCATAAAGGGTCTGTATTATGAAAGTGCAAAACAGGAAATGGGAAAACTCAGCAGGCATAAGGCGGATCTGCTTCGCATATTCAATAATTTTTTTGACGGCAAAGTACGCCAGGATCAGATGTTTATTGAAAGAATCAAAGAAGAAAAAAACGAAGCGGACAGTATTTCCGATCTGGATAAGTATAATAAAATCGAAGACGGTATCCACCATATTATCAAAGGATATTTCAACCACACCAGTGATATGACCAAAGCCATGATAGAACTTCTTCATCAGGAAGATGAGGAGGAAACAGATGCGGACAGGGAAAAGAAAATCATGGCGGATACTGTGCCGCAGGACAGGATGATTCATTGAGATACATCTTTGCTCTCATCGGAATTTTCTTTTTCCTCCTGTGCATCGGAGGCACTTATCTCTATTCCGATCTCCATCATTATGCCCAAACGCCCCGGACAGCCCAAACGCCCCGGACAGAAAGACAGGCAGAAAAAATTGTGGAAATCCGTCCGGGACAGGGATTTTCATCGGTGCTGGCTCTTTTGCAGAAGCAGGGTATAGTGAAAGACCCCCTGCGATTCCGGATTGTCGCAAGGCTGAAAGGATATGACCGGCAGATCAAAGCCGGGGAATACCGGCTTTCCCTTTCCATGTCTCCTTTGACCATACTGAAGAAACTGTCGGAGGGGAAAGTATATCTCCGAAAATTCACAATTCCCGAAGGCTATACCATCCCTCAGATTGCCAAAGTCATTTCCGATGCCGGTCTGGGCAAAAGGGAGGAACTGATGGCACTGGCATCGCAAAAGGATTTTCTGAAAGAACTGAATATGCAGGCAGACACACTGGAAGGCTATCTTTTTCCGGACACCTATTTTTTTCCCGGAAATACTCCGGGGAAAGAGATTTTTCGAACAATGTTCCGGCGTTTCCGCTCGGTCTTCCGGCCGGAATGGGAAAAGCGGGCCAAAGAACTGGGTTTTACGGTTCATGAAATTGTCACACTGGCCGCCATTATTGAAAAAGAGAGCGGTAACGCAAAAGAACGCCCCCTTATTGCTTCGGTTTTCCACAACCGCCTGAAACGGAAGATGCGTCTGCAAAGCGATCCCACAGTTATTTACGGTATTGCGGATTTTGACGGCAACCTGACCCGGAAGCACCTGAACACGCATACACCCTATAATACCTACCGGATCAGCGGACTGCCGCCCGGCCCCATTGCCTGCCCCGGGGAAGATTCTCTCAAAGCCGCACTCTGGCCTGCCGAGAGCCGCTATCTTTATTTTGTATCCAAAGGAGACGGCAGTCATGAATTTACAACAAATCTCAAAGATCATAACCGCGCAGTGCGGAAATACCAGTTATCCGGATGAGCAGAATTTGTGCCGGTGTCCTGTTCTGACTGAAATTGCTTAGCTGCCGGTCTCTGGCAGATGATTCCGGATATTCTGTGATTCATTTCAGAATCAGGGCTTTGATCAGCGGACAGAGAACCTGTTTCAATTATCGCAGGACACAATACCGGATTCGGATTAGCAAAAATGTACATTGCCCATGTATTTATACCAATTCCATGTAATCATCTGTCATCGGATTTGCGGTAGGTGGACGTTTCCCGTGTTTTTGCCTGGTAGTGCATTGTCATAGCTTAATTTTAGGGTAAACGGATTTCAGTTTATAATTGTGTAAATAAATTATGCGATGCCCAGCCCTGATTTTTAGCTCTGACAAAGCAGTAGTTTATTTATTGGAATTGGTATTACATATTTTTCTTATAATCATCAGACAATCAGGAGGGAAAATGAAAAAAATTTTAATGTTATGTTTTGTGCTGCTTCTGACGGGTTTTTCCCTGGCATCCGGGGAGGGGGGGCAGCCCAGCCTGAAATCACAGGAGGCTCCGGATACCGGACTATTCCGCCGGATCGGAAACAGTATCGGTGTGAGTGTTCCCTCCGAAAATTTTCCGGATATTGTTTTGCATCTCAGCGTGTTCGACAGCGAGGGGAACCCGCTTCCCGGTCTTTCACAGGATGATTTTGTTCTTACGGAGCAATCCGCAGCAGAAGTGATCCCGACCGCTCAGACCCTTACCTGTTTTGCAGAAAGTTCTGACAGCAACAGCATTTCCATTGCTTTGGTATTTGACATCAGCGAAAGCATGGATATGGAAAACCGCCTGGCGGATGCCAAAACCGCTGCAAAAAATTTTTTCAATACAACACAGTCCGGGGACAGGGCATCCCTGGTGACGTTTTCCGGCTGTAATCAGGGCGGAATTATTCAGGAAGTTGACGAAATAGGGACGGACAGCAACAGCAGCGGTGTTTCGGATATTGCGGAGGCCGTCAGCGGACTGACCACAATTGGAAGAACGGCCGTATATGACGGTATCGGCATGGGGATTGAAAGCATAGAGGCGGAAAATTTCCCCAAAGGTGTGATGGTGTTTACAGACGGTGAATCCAACCACGACTGCCTTTTTGATATCAATCAGGTCATTCAGAAAGCCAGGGATGCGGGAATTTCCATATACACCATCGGTCTGCAAAGCGGTATGTATTCCCGTCTGGAACTGATTGCACAGGAAACCGGCGGTTATTACCGGGAAGCCCCTACGGCTGCGGATATGGAAGAAATCTACCGGCATATTGCAGACAGTATCCGGGGGCAGTACACACTCTGCTACAGCAGTCATAATCCTTCTCTGGACGGTACAGAACGGACCGTGACAGTTACACAGGGGAAGAGCAGCGGCAGCGGGAGCTATACGGTGGACGGAACGCCCGATGACAATCCTCCGGTACTGACGCACAGTCCGGTCAGTGAATGGAGAGAAAGTACCCCTCTTCCCGTCAATGCCGCCGCATCGGACACAGATGAGGCGGACCGGATTGTTTCTGTACTTCTGTATTACAGAGTTGCCGGAAATGATCCGGCTGCTGCTTATACTTCAATACTAATGGTACAGGAAAGCGGGGACAGTTATACAGCGGAGATTCCGGCGGATATCCTGACAGGCTCCGGCCTGGAATATTATATTACCGCATGTAACAACCGTCAGATATGCAGCAGCAGCGGCACAGCACAGCATCCCCATCCGGTGACTGTGTATGCAAATCAGCCGCCGGTGATTCGGCACAGCCCGCTGACGGAAGGAGAGGAAAATATGTCCATAGATATTGGGGCGCAAATCAGTGATCCCGATGACGGCGACAGCATTCGTGATGCTGTTCTTTATTTCCGGATAAGCGGCGCGGACGGATATTCAGAAATCAGCCTGGATAAAAGCAGCGGGGATTCTTATACAGGGCAGATTCCGGGAGATCAGGTCACAACTGCCGGTCTGGATTATTATATCGCAGCATGGGATAAGCGGGACGCAGAAACGCAGAACGGCTCAGCTGACAGTCCCCACCGCATTACCGTCACGGAGGCGGAAGAAAATCAGCCGCCCCTTGCAAATGCCGGAAAGGATCAGAGTGTCAGCGAAGGCGGTACGGTATTGCTGGATGGTTCCGGATCCTCCGGTGAGGGGAGTCTGATTTACAGCTGGCATCAGGTTTCCGGAAACAGTGCGGAACTCTCTGACCCTGCTGCTCCCGGTCCGGAATTTACGGCACCGGCAACCGGACCGGACGGAAGCACACTTGTGTTTGAGCTGACTGTCACAGACAGTAATGGCCTTTCCCATACAGATACGGTCAGCATTCGCGTCAATGATGCCCTGTCTCCCCGGGCAGAGTTCACCTGGGAGCCGGTTTCGCCTGCCCCGGATGATGCTGTAAGTTTTGCAGACCAGTCTGTTCCCCAATCCGGTGAAATTGTTTCCTGGGAATGGGATTTCGGCGGATTGGGAAGTGATACTGCCCGGCACCCGGTTTTTTCCTTTACAGAAAGCGGGATTTATGAAATCCGACTTACAGTGAGGGATGAAAACGGTTCCGCGGCCGCAATCGTAAAAACGCTGACCGTATCCTGCCCGGGGGAGGACTGTGAAGGAAATGATGATAAGCCTGAACAACCCTGTGCCGGAGGTGACTGCGGCGGCGGCAGCGGGGGATGTTTTATACAGTCTGTATCAGAAAATCTTTTGTTCTAGGTGGTTTCCTGAAACAATGTACCAAAGGAGTGCCGGACTGAAAGGTTTCGGCAGGTTCAGTCGGGCTGTCCGGCAGTGCCCGACAGATGACAGCCGGGTCACAGACTTCTCCGTCTGTGATTCCTCCGGAAGCGGTACATTCATATTTGGAAATCGTCTTAAGGGATATGACAGAAAATATTTTCTGCCGCCCTCTCCCTAACCTGAATTATTCATACGTTTCGCCAAAATCAGGCTATATTACTGATAAACAGAAAAAATCGTTTGTGTCCTGCGGTAATTGAAAAAACCTTACCGCCCGTTTCTTAATGCACTGATTCCGAAACAGATTACAGAATTTTCAGA
>JAABRU010000195.1 GCA_011390755.1 Desulfobacteraceae bacterium
CCGGGCGCGGCAGACCACATCACCGTAAGGTGTTTTTTCTGTTGTTTTTACCACAACCAGCCCGAAAAGGGGGTTCAGGGCTTTGCGCAGGCTGTCTGCTTCGGCTGTTTTCCCTTCTGCCAGAAAACGCACCATATCTGACACAGCTTTGGGCGCAATATTGGATATGACGGAAATAACCCCCTGCGCCATGATTTCCGCAGAAGTCATCATATCAAAGGTCAGGACATCATCTCCGGAGAGTATGCTGAAATCCGCACCGCAGCATTGCCGGGTGCGTTTCATATTCTCCAGATTTCCTGTGGCTTCTTTCACCGTGGAGACGTTTTTATATTTCCCGTGAAGCATCGCCAAATCTTCGGGAAACATCTGCGCGCCGGTTCTTCCGGGAATAATATAAGGAATAATTTCTGTTTCCGGTACGGCCTGTGCAACGGGCTCAATATATTCCCGGCGGATTTCAAGAGAGCTTGGCCCGTTATAATAGGGATCCACCAGCAGAAGGGCATCTGCCCCGGCTTTGACCGCATGTTTGGCAGCTTCAAGGGATTCTTTGGTATTATTGCTTCCCGCACCTGCGATGCAGATGCATTTGTCTTTGGTTTTACCGGCAATTTTCTCAATCACGGCATTATGTTCTTCCCAGCTCAGAACAGGACTTTCGCCTGTTGTGCCCACGGCCAGTATGCCGGATATACCGTTTGCAATCTGGAAATCGGCAAGTCCGGCCAGCCCTTCATAATCCACACCTTTTTCATTGAAAGGTGTCACAAGTGCTGTAAAAGCTCCGGTAATCATAAGCTCCCCTTTCATAAACATGCATTGTCTTTGTGAATCGGTCTGTTTTCCGATTCTTACAATAAAATAAATACAGCATCAGCAGAAACTGTAATCCCGCTCCCCGGAAAATCTGTCCGAAGAAAAACAAAGACATATTTCAGACTGCTGAAAGTAATTTTTCTTTAATATGTGTATTCTGCTTTTCTGTCAAGATGAATGGGACTTTCCATACCATCTTCCATATAATATTTTCTCGCAGGCCGAATCAGCCGGAAGTCTGTTTCCGTATTAAGCACCTCGTCAAAAATTTTGTAACATCCGCAGGGGGAACCTTTGCCGGGCAACCACAGGGGATTGCCCCTGCAGAAAATGTTACGGAATTTCTGTGCAGGTACTTATTTCCTTTCTCCGTTATGCTGAAAACGGTATCCGGAAAACTGAATCGGTATTGAATTTTTTTTAATTTCAGGTTGAATATTTTCAAAGACCGGACTATTATTATGATACATGTAATCCATGCTGCAGATTCTGAAAGAAAAGATTTTTTCATCGGCAGTCTTGCACATGCAATAAAAACAATCAGTAAAGGAGTACAAAACAATGAAAGTAAAAATTTTTTCCGCATTTCTTTTTTTCATGCTCTTTGCAGCCGCTGTCTGCCTGGGGCTTGAAGGGGAAGAAGTGAAAAATCCCCTGGCGGTTGCACCCGGGGAAATCTTTGAATTTGATCCGGTGCTGGACGGCGACCAGGTCACCCATAACTTTGTGATTCAGAACAAAGGGGATGCCGAACTGCGCATAGAGCGCGTTCAGACCGGCTGAGGCTGCACCGCTGCTTCCTATACGAAGCAGATCCCTCCCGGTGGTGAGGGAAAGATTGAAATTAAAGTCAACACGAGCAATTTTGGCGGAAGAAAATTATCCAAAGGCATAACGGTATTTACCAATGATCCGGTTCACCGGCAGATAAGACTGACCATTCAGGGAATGGTGAAAAAATTTGCCGACATCAGTCCCACCCGTGTCCGCATGACCGGACAGGCAGGGCAGGAAATCAAATCCAAAGTGACCATTGTTCCGCTGGCGGATTACCCTTTCAAAGTGCTGGATATACAAACAGCAAAAAAAGATAATATCCGGGTGGAAATGGAAACCGTGCAGCAGACGCAGGGCAGTCAGTATGTGCTGACCGTTGTGAATCTGAAAGAAGAAAAAGGCCGGTATTCGGATAATATCATCCTGAAAACCGACAGTCCGCTGAAACCGGAACTGAAGATTCATGTGTACGGAAATATCTTCGCTCCCAAACCCGAAGCTGAGAAAAAAGGATAAAAACAATTCATCCGCAAAAAAAAAGCCAGATAAAGACGGAAGATATCCGCGCGGTCATTTTTGACTGTGACGGTGTTATGTTTAATACGACCAATGCCAACCGCATGTATTACAACCGGGTACTGCGGCATATGGGCAAAGCCGATATGACGGACGGACAGTTTGCCTATGTGCATATGCACACCGTGGACGAATCCATTGCCCTGCTGTTCCCGGACCCTTCGGAATACCGGGCAGCGCAGGATTTCCGCATTTCCATGTCCTACGGGGATTTTATACCCTATATGCTGCCGGAGCCTTATCTGAAAAAACTGCTGCAAAGACTCCGGCCCCGGTATAAAACAGCCATAGCCACCAACCGCAGCGATACCATGCCGCGGGTGCTGGCCGAATTCGGACTGGAAAATGATTTTGACATGGTGGTAACTTACCTAGATGGGAAACATCCCAAACCGCATCCGGAGGAACTGCACCGCATACTGACAGCATTCCGTCTCTCCGCTTCTCAGGCAGTTTATGTGGGAGACAGCAAAGTGGATGAAATGGCCGCAAAATCTGCGGACATGACTTTTATTGCATGTAAAAATAAGGATTTATCCGCTGATTTTCACATTGAAAGTCTGAGAGAGATGGAGAATATTTTGGGATTGCAGGAATAAAAGCCGTATTGCCTTACGCTTCGCTAAGTCTCCTTGGGTATGCTGTGTATGGGGTGGAGCCCCGTAACAACTCGGGAAAACTGCGAAGGAGTGCGAAAAATAAGGCGGAGACCGGTTTTTCGCAGACTCTTTCATATAAACGGTGCTGGGTGCTGGGTTGCTGGGTGCTGGGTGCCGGAAAGCATGAAAGCTGCGCGGAGTGCGAAAAATAAGGCGGAGGCCGGTTTTTCGCAGACACTTTCATATAAACGGCCATGAGTCATGACTCACAACGAAACATGAAAATACACCGTAGAGACGCACGGTGTGCGTCTTTGCAGAAGACGCACACCGCAGAGACGCACACCGTGCGTCTCTACAGGAGACTTTCATATAAACGGCCATGATATGCAATCACAACGAAGCATGAAAGTTTCAACTCGTTCCCAGGCTCCGCCTCCGGCAGTGTGTGGCGGCAGAGCCCCAATGCCATTAAGTTAAGACTCCCCTCCCTGAGGGAGGGGAGTCTTAGGGAAACGGCATTGATAGTATACTGCCCGGATCGGAAGAAAGTCAAAAGCAGATGAAAGATGAAAAAATAGTTGTTTTCGCAATAGATGAAAATCCTGACAATCTTGCACTGTTTCATCGGATACTGCCGGATATTTCCGGCCGGCCAGTTGAATTTCATCCTTTTGATAATTGGGAGGAATGCAGGACGGCCATTGCCGAAAGGACACTGGATATTTTGTTCACGGACGGTAATCCGGGCAATCTCAGGGGATCGGAAATCATTTCCGCACTGCAGAAACAGGGAAAAAAGCAGGCGGTATTCCTGCTGACCCCTGCAGAGAATGAAGAAGTTGTGCTTCAGTATATCAAAACCGGCACCAATCACTGTCTGCCCAAAAAAGAACTGACACCTGCACTGCTTCAGAAAGCAATCGGGAATGCCCTGCATCACAAAGAAGCGGAAGAAGATTTTTTTCAGATATTTTCCATGTCCCCGGATATGATCTGCATTGCGGATATAAACACCGCAACTTTCCTGAAAGTAAACCCCGCATTTACCGAAACACTCGGTTTTTCAGAAGAAGAATTTTTGCAAAAACCCTTTTTGGATTTTATTCATCCGGACGATGTCGAAGCCACCCGATCGGTGGTCAAAAATGAATTAAAATCAGGGTCTAAAGTAATCAATTTTGAAAACCGCTACCTGTGTAAAGACGGTACATACCGCTGGCTCAACTGGGTTTCCCATCCGGTTCCCGAAAAAGGAAAAACATATGCGGTGGCCCATGATATTACAGAACGGAAAAAGACCGATATAAAACTGGAGGAAAGCAGAAGGCTGCTGGAATACAGCGGACGCATGGCACGCGTGGGCGGATGGGAACTGGATGCCGAAAGCATGGAAGTTATCTGGACAGATGAAACATACCGGATTCATGAAGTCCCCATGAATCAGAAACCTTCCCTGGAGGAGGCGCTCCTTTTTTTTCACCCGGAAGACCGGAAACGTCTCACGGATGCAATTGAATCTGCCCTGCATCAGGGCCGACCCTATGACCTGGAACTGCGTTTCATTACAGCAAAAGGAAAACATTTATGGACACGGGCAAACTGTCAGCCGGAAGTGGTCAGGGGCAGAACTGTCCGCCTCAGAGGAATATTTCAGGACATCACCGACCGCAGGCAGGCGGAAGAAAATCTCCGGGAAAGCAAGGAACGTTTCCGGGCTTTGCATAACGCATCCTTCGGCGGAATCGTCATTCATGACAGGGGAATTATACTGGAATGCAACCAGGGGATATCGGATATGACAGGTTATTCTGCAAAGGATCTGATAGGAATGGACGGTCTGCTGCTGATTGCGGAAGAAGCAAGAGACATGGTGATGTCCAATATTCTGGCCGGATATGAAAAACCTTATGAGGCAACAGGGCTGCGTAAAAACGGGGAAAAATACCCCCTGCGCCTGGAAGCCCGGAATGTGCCTTACAAAGGAAAACAGGTAAGAACCGTTGAATTCCGAGACATCAGCGAGATGAAGCAGGCCGAGGCCCTGCGGGAAAAACTGGAAGCCCAGCTGACGCAGGCCCAGAAGATGGAGGCAGTGGGCCGTCTGGCAGGCGGTGTGGCGCATGATTTTAACAATATGCTCAGTGTGATTATCGGTCATGCGGAAATGCTCCTGGATTTGGCGGAGCCGATCCGGCCTTCCTATGCCGGTCTGAAAGAAATTAAAAAAGCGGCGGTGCGTTCCGCAGAACTGACCCGGCAGCTGCTGGCTTTTGCCCGCAGACAGACGGTGGCCCCCAAAGTGCTGAATCTGAATCTTACAGTGGAAGGCA
Source organism: Desulfobacteraceae bacterium (assembly GCA_011390755.1). Taxonomy (GTDB): domain Bacteria; phylum Desulfobacterota; class Desulfobacteria; order Desulfobacterales; family Desulfococcaceae; genus JAABRU01. Next base: position 5,105 of record JAABRU010000195.1, read on the forward strand.
TGGCCAAAATGCTCCGCCGTCTTATCGGTGAAGACATTTCCCTTTCATGGATACCCGGAGAAAATCTTTGGTCAGTCAGAATTGATCCCACTCAGATTGACCAGATACTGGCCAACCTCTGTATCAATGCACGGGATGCCATCAGCGGTGTCGGCAAAATCACAATTGAAACAAAAAACATTGCTTTGGATCAGGATTACTGCACCGCGCATTCCGGTTTTATTCCCGGAGAATATGTTATGCTGGCCGTAAGTGACAACGGCTGCGGCATGGACGCGGAAACACAGAAACACATATTTGAACCCTTTTTCACAACCAAAGAAATGGGAAAAGGAACCGGGCTCGGTCTGGCAACGATCTACGGTGTGGTCAAACAGAATAAGGGATTTATCTATGTTTACAGTGAAAAAAACCAGGGAACAGTATTCAAAATCTATCTGCCCCGGCATACGGGTGATGCCGTACAGATGCAGAAAGAATCTCTTCGGGAGTCTCCGGTGCAGGGGAAGGAAATGATCCTTCTGGTGGAGGATGAACCGGCAATTTTAAAAATGGTCACAATGATACTGGAAAAGATGGGGTATCGCGTGTTTGCGGCAGACAGTCCGTCCGAAGCTGTCCGTTTTGCTCAAAAACACGCAGGACAGATTCATCTGCTTATGACGGATGTGGTAATGCCGGAAATGAACGGGCGGGATTTGGCAAAAAAAATCAAGTCTTTGCATTCCGGTATCAGATGCCTTTTCATGTCGGGCTATACGGCCAATGTTATTGCGCATCACGGTGTGCTGGAACCGGGTGTCCATTTTATCCAGAAACCTTTTACCAAAAAATCCCTGGCCCTGAAAATCCGTGAGATACTGGATAAAAAACTGTAAAGACAGGTACGGGAGCAGGGGGGAAACAGCATTTCCGCCCTGTTTATTCCGTCTTTTATCTTTTGATGAGCTCGTAAAAAGTCTGATGATCTTGTAAAAAGTCAAAAAATCAGGTTTTGACACACATTCATATACTGATTTTATTAATAACGATTCAATGTCATTGACTTCAGGCGGAAATGATTTGCCGGAGTGCCGAACTGAAAGTTTGGGACACTGAAATAATTCAGAAAAATACTGCCAAACTTTCAGTTCGGCACTCCGAAATTTCTTAAGTCAGTGACATTCAGTAGATCGAAACGTTTCCGGAGGAGTGCAAAAACTGTATTTTTGCATAGGGTAACCGGGAGATGCGGCGGTGCAGAAATACAATTTTTGCACTCCGGGGCAGCCGTAAAACCGTATCCGGGGGAAACTTTTCGATCTACTGACATTGAATAGCGGTTTTCAAAAATCTGATTTTTACGGATTCATCATCTTTTGCGTTTCCGCTTTTTTTTATCAAAATCTTTCTTTCTTTTCCCAAAATCAATTTTTCCGGTGCGCTGGCGCAGCAGAAGGCGGACAGGGGTCTGTGTGAGACCGGCTTCTTCCCGGATCCGGTTGATGAGATACCGCTGGTAGGAAAAATGCACACCTTCCGGAAAATTGACAAAAGAAACAAAGGTGGGCGGTTTTGCAGCCACCTGGGTGGCATAATAAAATTTCAGCCTTCTGCCTTTGTGCAAAGAAGGTTCAGTGCGTTCCAGAGACTGTTCCATAATCCGGTTCAACTGTCCGGTGCCGATTCTTGTGCTGTACTGCCGGTATACGCTTTCCACCAGATTAAAGATTTTGGGAATCCGCTGCCCGGTCAGGGCCGAAATGGTCAGCACCGGTGCAAAATGTAAAAAACCGGCCTTGCGCTGTATTTCATCGAGATAACGGCGGAGAGTGCGGCTGTCTTTTTCCACCATATCCCATTTGTTCAGCAGCAGGATGCATCCGCATCCCCGCTCATAGGCATACCCGGCCACGGTAATATCCTGTTCGCTGATGCCTTCATGGGCATCCAGCACAATCAGGGCCACATCGCAGCGATCCAGGCTTTTGAGGGCCTTGATGATGGAAAATTTTTCAATTTTGCGGGAAACTTTGCTTTTCCGGCGGATACCGGCCGTATCTATCAGGCAGTACTGTTTTCCGTTTACCGTGCAGAGCGAATCCACCGAATCCCTTGTTGTGCCCGGCACATCACTGACCACCAGCCGATCCTGCCCCATAATGCGGTTGATGAGTGAGGATTTCCCGGCATTGGGCCGTCCGACGACGGCAATGCGGATGATATCTTCGTCTGTGTCAGGTTCGGAAGGCGGAAGGTTTTTCACCAGTTCATCCAGCAGATCCGATACACCGTAACCGTGTTCCGCTGAAACAGGGTACAGTTCCTGTGCATCCAGCCCCAGACTGTAAAAATCCGCAAGATGAATTTCCTGCTCCATGCCGTCTATTTTATTGACAACATAAAAAACAGGTTTGTTCAGATGGCACAGCATCTGTATCATATCCCGGTCAAAGGGGGAAATGCCGTTTTTTCCGTCCAGCATCAGGATAACCGCATCGGCTTCTGCAACAGCATATTCAATCTGTGTGCGGATATGGGGAGCGAAATCGTCGTCATCATGCTCTAAAAAACCGCCCGTATCCACCAGGGTGAAGAATGCATCATCCCACTGCACATCCCGGTAAAGACGGTCCCGTGTTACTCCCGGAAAATTGTCAACCAGGGCATCCCGGCTTTTGGTGAGCCGGTTAAAAAATGTGGATTTGCCGACATTGGGCCGGCCTACAACTGCAACTATGGGTTTCATATATTTTTTTCTGTTTTTGTTCAGGCAGCATTCTGCATGAAAATATTATTATCCAGTTCGGGACTGTAGCACAATATCGTCTGAATATCCAGTTTTCCGGAAGCATTAATGATTTCAATACCGGCGATTTTTCCTTCCGGTGTCATATCCGGATGAACCCCTTCCGAAATTTCAGTCACACCGTCCGGTTTATCCGGTCCAAACTCCAAATACAGCGCATCAACTTCGTTATCGTAATAAATTTTCATTTCTGTACTCCTTTTTTCAGGGGATACGCCGTAATCAGGGTATAGTATTCCAATTTAGGTTTTCCCTGGCACGAAATTTGCTTCAACTGTCAACCGCAACCGTCCGGCGGACAGATTATAAGATATTGTGCCAGTTTTTGGGAAAACCAAAATTGACGATCCCGTAAAAAGTCGGAAAATCAGGTTTTGATACATATTAATCTGCTGATTTTATTAACAGCGATTTTTGAAATTTGGACTTTTTACCGATTCATCAAAATTGATGGTCTCGTAAAAAGTCCGAAAATCAGGTTTTGATGCATATTAACACTCTGATTTTATTAACAGCAATTTTTGAAATTTGGACTTTTTACCGATTCATCAAAATTGGATCAGTATAATTACTGCATCCTGAATTTCAAATACGATTTACTTCCGTTCTTTGGCTTTCAGGGATTTAAAGAAATCAGACAATGTATGCTGTTTGAAATCTGTAAATTCTCCGGCATCGAAAAACACACCGTAGCACACACCACAGGATTCATACCATATATGGGGCTGATCACGGTCCACCATGCGGATCATCCGGGAATGACATTTGGGACAGTCAATGCGGTCTGTCTGATTATATTCTTTTCCAACTTCGGGATCGCCGGTGTCAATGGCTTCGGAGCCTTTCAGCTTTTTCAGTTCCTCATGTTCCAGCATGTCAAACCATATGCCTTTGCAGTTGCTGCAGCGGTCCACTTCCACATGCTCGAACATCACCTTTTCCATATCAGACTGGCATTTGGGGCAGTTCATATTCACCTCACATTTTAAAAATGTTGAATGCTGAATGCGTAATGTTGATGAATCCGTAAAAAGTCTGATTTCCGGTTTCTCTGTCATTCCGGCCCGAGTCGCAATCCGGTATTTTCAGAATGTTCCGCTCCCCGGTTTGGGGCGGAGTCACGATTTTCTGACTTTTTACCGGTTCATCAATGTTGAATGCTGAATGATTACAGTCATCAGCAACCCTGCATTTTCATGATTCGTTTCCCGTTTTCACGATTTGCGTCAATTCAGTTAAGCGGGGTGCCAAACTTACAGTTTGGCACTCCGGATCAGAAATAAGGGTACATTCGGGCTACCGCCTGACGCACCCTGCTGCAAATTATTCAGATAAATCCAGACTATTCAGCGGGAAACAGTTCCAGATCGGCCTTGCGGGAGCGGACATGTTCCAGTGTCCGCTGTATAAAATCATCCCGGGGAATGCCGTATTTCACTGTTCCGTCCAGAGTTCTCACCGAAAGGGTTCCGGCCTCTTTTTCCTTTGCCCCGATGGTCAGAATCAGGGGGATATAGTTCATCTGGGCCTCCCGGATTTTTTTGTTCAGGCTTTCGGTGCGATCATCCAGTTCTGTGCGGATACCGGCATCTTCCAAAGCGGAACGGATTTCCTGGGCAAAGGGAACCAGATCATCATTGATGGGCAGTAAAACAGCCTGCACCGGGGAAAGCCAGAGGGGAAATTTCCCTGCATAATGTTCTGTAAGAATCCCCAGAAAGCGTTCTATGGAACCGTAAATCACCCGGTGGATCATAATGGGCCGGTGCTTTTCATTGTCTTTTCCCGTATAACTCAGGTCAAAGCGTTCCGGCAGGGACATATCCAGCTGAATTGTACCGCACTGCCAGGTTCTGCCCAGCGCGTCTTTGATATGCACATCAATTTTCGGGCCGTAAAATGCACCGTCCCCTTCATTGATTTTATATTCTTTTCCGTATGCGTTCAGGGCAGACCGAAGCCCTTCCGTGGCCTGTTCCCACTGTTCGTCCGTGCCGATGGATTTTTCCGGGCGGGTGGAAAGTTCCAGATGAAATCCCAGGTCAAAGGTCTTGTACACTCTTTCCACCAGTTGCAGCACACCGAGAATTTCATCTTTGATCTGCTCCGGTGTCATAAAAATATGGGCATCATCCTGGTGAAAGGCCCGTACCCGGAACAGTCCCGACAGGACCCCGCTGAGTTCATGCCGGTGGACCAGCCCGATTTCCCCCTGCCGCAGGGGCAGTTCTTTGTAGGAATGGGGTTTATCGGCAAAGAGCAGCATCCCCCCCGGGCAGTTCATGGGTTTGATGGCATATTCAAAGTCATCAATGCGGGAGGTATACATATTTTCCCGGTAATTTTCCCAGTGCCCGCTGCGTTCCCATAAGGCCCGGTGGAGCATAATCGGGGTTTTGGTTTCCACATACCCGGCTCTTTTATGTTCTTCCCGCCAGTATTCCAGCAGGGTATTCCACAGCACCATGCCCTTTGGGTGAAAAAAGGCCATGCCGGGCGCCTCATCATGAAAACTGAAAAGGTCCAGACGCGCGCCCAGTTTCCGGTGATTGCGTTTTTTGGCTTCCTCCAGAAAATGAAGATATTCCTTCAGTTCCTTTTTATCAAAATAGGCAGTGCCGTAAATCCGCTGCAGCTGGGCTTTGCTCTGATCTGCCCGCCAGTAGGCTCCGGAAACTTTCATGAGTTTGAAAGCGCGGATAAATCCTGTATGGGGCACATGGGGGCCGCGGCAGAGATCGCTAAATTCCCCCTGTTCATAAAAGGAAATGCTGCCGTCTTCCAGATCCGAAATCATTTCGGTTTTATAAGGTTCTTTTTTATAAAAATCCAGGGCATCTTTTTTGGCTACGCTTTTCCGGCGGATAGGCAGTTTTGCCTTGACGATTTTTTTCATTTCCGCTTCAATTTTCGAAAAATCGGCTTCGGACACCGGTTCCATGTCAATGTCATAATAAAAACCGTCTTCCACCACAGGGCCGATGGTCAGTTTTGCATCGGGATACACTCTTAAAATGGCCTGGGCCATGACATGGGCCGCACTGTGACGCATAATTTCCAAAGATTCCGGGTCTCTGGTGGTGAGCAGGCGGATCTGTGCATCCTGCATGATGGGTTCACAGAGATCACGGATTGTACCATCCACCTCCGCAGCCACACATTCCCTTGCCAGTCCCCCGGAAATGCTTTTGGCCACATCCTCCCCCGTGGGGGCATTTTCAAACTGTCTGACACTTCCGTCCGGAAGTTTGATATTTATCATAATTCACCTGAATAAATTCATTTGAGTGTTATACTATTCCAATTTAGGTTTTTCCAGGCACTAAATTTGCTTCAACTGTCAACCGCAACTGTTTGGCGGACATGTTATAAGATTTTGTGTCTGTTTTTGGAAAAACCAAAATTGGATCAGTATACAAATAATATGATTTGATTTTTTTAAATTCTAACCTCTTACTCACTCCTCCGCATAAAAATCTTCCCCGTCCAGTGCGGTAAAAGCAGTCAGATCATTATTGCCTATATACCCATCAATATAAAATCCGGGCAGCTTTCTTCATTTTTTCTTTTTCATCAGGCGGATGGGAAAAAATTAATCCGGCAACCTCTTTCTGATTCCGAAAATAAGAAATCTTTTCGCCCTGCAAAATTTTATCAGGGTATTGAAAAAGATTCTTTCCCAGCTCGCCTGCCCTAATGACAATCATCGTTCATCTTCCTTTTTTATCTGTATAAATATCCTCTGTTCGGAATACCTGTGAAATACCAGACTGAAAGAATCAGGATGAGCGGGACAAACCGGAAATCAGGTATATTTTCTTCGCGAAATCTGCTATTCTATTCGGAAATTAAGCATTCGGTCAAGAGAAAAAAATGGAATTCCGACAAAGGGGATACATATGAATTATGATACTGTCATTTACAATGGAACCGTCATTACACTGAACCCGGATTCGGATATCGTGGAAAAGGGAGTCGTCTGCATCCGGGGTGGAAAAATTGACGGAATATATCAGCAGAAAGCAGGAGAGGAACTTCCCAAATCTCCGGAAAAGATAGATGCAGAGGGAGGAATTATTATGCCGGGCCTGGTAAACACCCACTGCCATATGCCCATGACCCTGTTCCGGGGACTGGCCGATGACCTTCCCCTGTCCCAATGGCTGGAAGAGCATATTTTCCCGGCCGAAGCCCGGCATATCAACCCGGAATCCGTATACTGGGGAACCATGCTGGCCTGCGCGGAAATGCTGCTTTCCGGAATTACCGCCTGCTGTGACGGTTATTTTCTGGAAAATCATGTGGCACAGGCTGTTCAGGAAATGGGCATCCGCGCGGTTCTGGGGCAGGGAATTATTGATTTCCCGGCTCCGGGTGTTCCCCGCCCGGAAGAAAATGTAAAACATGCAAAGGAATTTATACAAAAATGGCAGAATATATCTCCGCTGATACAACCTTCGCTTTTCTGCCACTCCCCTTATACCTGCTCGGCCGATACCC
>JAABRU010000196.1 GCA_011390755.1 Desulfobacteraceae bacterium
ATAGTGACAGACTGTCACAGGAGATTATCCACTCCCTTGATAACTGCAAAATTCTTGACCCTGCCTGTGGGTCAGGGGCTTTTCCCATGGGCATTTTACAGAAAATGGTGCATATCCTGCAAAAGGTTGATCCGGATAATGAATATTGGCAGGAATTGCAGTTGGAAAAGGCAGAAAAAGCGACCAAAGGGGTTTTTGCCATAAAAGATAAAGAAGAAAGAGAACGACTTTTAATTGAAATTAATGAGGCTTTTGATGAAACCATCAATAATCCCGATTATGCCCGTAAACTTTTTTTAATAGAGAACTGTATTTACGGCGTGGATATTCAGCCCATTGCCGCCCAGATTTCAAAACTGAGGTTCTTCATATCCCTTGTTGTTGAGCAGAAGGTGAACAAGGAAAAGGATAATTTCGGGATAAGACCGCTCCCGAACCTTGAAACCAAGTTTGTTACGGCCAATACACTTATTGGAATTGATAAACCGGACGGCGAACTGTTTTACACCAAAGAGGTGCAGGAAAAAGAAGCAGAATTAAAAGCAATCCGTCATAAGCTCTTTGGAGCCAAAACCAAGTCAACCAAGGTAAAATACCGCAAAAAAGATGAAGAACTCAGAAATGAAATTGCAGACATTCTGAAAAAAGGCAATCTGCCGGTTGAGTCTGCCGAGAGACTTGCAGGTTGGGACCCCTATGATCAGAACGGGGTATCACCCTTTTTTGATCCTGAGTGGATGTTTGATGTTAAGGATGGGTTTGATATTGTTATTGGAAATCCGCCGTATATAAACATTTACAAAATAGAAGACTTTATGAAAAGCAAATATAATTCAATATATAAAACTGCATACAAAAAATATGATATTTACGTTTTATTCTTTGAACAAGGCCTAAATCTGCTGAAAAAGGATGCTTTGCTTACTCTTATTACCTCTAATAAATTTTTCAGTCAGCCATACGGCTTTAACTTAAGAAAAATTTTTCTTCAAAAAGAAATTGTTGAAATAACGAATTTCAGAATCAATGTTTTTGAAGCAACTGTTGATACTGCAATTTCAATAATAAAAAATAAAGTTCAAACCAATAGTACTTTTCTTTATTCTGAAATCACAACTGTTAGTGATCTAAAAAGACTCTCAGAGAGCATAAAAATTAGTTTAGATTCTGAAACATTTAAACGAATACCTGAATGCAATTTTCGATTCTCAATTGATGAAAAATCAAAAAATATTATTAATAAAATCGAAGATACCTCATTTAGAATCAATGAAATATGTTACGTTAATTATGGTTGTCGATTAGTTAGCAAAAAGGGAAATAAAAAGAAAAGTGATTATATTTTTCATGAAAATTTTAATCATCAATTAAAACCTTTTATTGAAGGGCATGACATAAGAAAATACCAAATAACAGGATCAAGATATGTTGATTACAAACCGAAGGAACATTATTTGGCATTATTTCCAGAGTTGTTTGAATCCCAAAAAATAGTTTCAAAGGATATTGTGGGAAAAAGTGAAATGCTACAAATGGCTTATGATGAAAAAGGTATTTACAATGACCATACAGTTGTAAATGCTGTTCGTTGGTGTGATTTGAAAAATGTTACATATAAAAATGTGAAAAAAGCAAACACAACGAGTAAAATTAATAGATCAAAAGAGTATAGTTATCTATCTATTCTTGGTTTTCTAAATTCTAAACTAACATATTGGTACTTTGATAAAATTTTCAATATTGATTTACATTTTTATCCAAACACATTTCAAAACATGTTGATTTACAAAAAAAAGATTCCAACTGTCTTTAATTTGTTAGTCAGAATGAATATTCAACGTATTTCTGTTACAATATCTTCTGTTATTGACGCTCTCATATTTGAACTCTACTTTTCCGACCACATGAAAGAACGAAAAATAGATGTCCTGCAATTCGTAGAAAAAGATATTGAAGAAGTGATGCAAGGCAAAGAATTTGAAACCCTGAACGACACCCAGAGAGAACAGGCAATAGAAGAACTCCATAACCGCTGGAGCGATCCAGATTGTGAAATAGTCAAACGCATGAACAGTTTTTCCGAAAAATCACCTGAAATATTAAAGCCGATCCTGGAGAGTTCAAAATGAGCGAAAAAGAGTTATCAAAATATAATCCGACAACAGAGTTTTTGCTATATAAAACCCCCAATGGAGATATTAAAGTAGATGTATTGTTGCAAAACGAAACTATCTGGATGCCCCAAAAAAAGATGGCTGAACTGTTTGATGTAAATGTACCTGCTATCTCAAAGCATTTAAATAATATTTATAAAAGTGGAGAGTTACAAAAAAACGCAACTATTTCCATTTTGGAAACAGTTCAAACTGAGGGTAAAAGAGAGGATAGAGGGTGAAAAATGAACAGCTTTTCCAAAAAATCACCTGAAATATTAAAGCCGATCCTGGAGGGTTGATTTCAAGGTAAATACATCAACATAAGAGACAACGCTTTACGTTTATTGATGGAGATATAAAATGGAAAGAATAATAAATATTCACATAGAAAAATTACCTGAAGGCTTTTATCTTGCCACATCAGAATCAATACAAGGTCTTGTTGCCCAGGGCAGGACAGTTTCTGAAACTCTTGAAATAGCCCGTGATGTTGCAAAAAAGCTGATAGAAGCACGCAAAGAAAAAGAATTTATTCCCAACTTACCTATGGTTAATGATAATTTTGATTATCCTCTCATTGTTGGAGTTTAGGATGGGGAGACTTGCAGGTTTTAGTTATCGACAAATTATAAAAAGATTAAAAAAGTTTGGATTTGCTTTTAATAGACAGGCAGCAGGAAGTCATGAAATTTGACATAATTTTGAAACAGACAGATATACAACTATTCCTAATCACCCAGGAGATATGCCGGAAGGAACATTAAGAGCGATATTACACCAGGCTAATATTGGTCCTGAAGATTTTTTGTCATCAAAATAAAGAATAGTAATGTAATGATTTATGAACAGCTTTTCCGAAAAATTCCCTGAAATATTAAAGCCGATTCTGGAGGGGTGATACATGGAACAGAATTCAGAAATAATCATTTATACGGCTTCCGATGGTACAACCAAGCTTCAGGTGCAGTTGAAAGATGAAACGGTCTGGCTGACACAGGAACAGATGGCAATGCTGTTTGGAAAAGGAAGAACAACCATAACTGAACATATTGGGAATATTTTCAAAGAGAGGGAACTGAACGAAAAAGAGGTGTGTCGGCTTTTCCGACATACCACAAAACACGGTGCAATAGAGGGTAAAACTCAAAGCAAACAGGTCAAATATTACAATCTGGATGTTATAATTTCTGTTGGATATCGTGTAAAATCTCCTCAAGGTACAAAATTCCGGCAGTGGGCAACCAAACGGATTCATGAATACATTGTAAAAGGCTTTACAATGGATGATGACCGCTTGAAACAGGAAGGCGCAAGGTCAAGATATTTTGAAGAACTTCTTCAGAGAATCCGGGATATCAGAAGCAGTGAAAGAAATTTTTACCAGAAAGTAACTGATATCTATGCAACCAGCATTGATTATAAAAAGGATGCCGCTCTGACCAGGGAATTTTTTGCAACCGTTCAAAATAAAATGCACTATGCCATCCACGGCCAGACAGCAGCAGAAATGATAAGCCAAAGAGTTGACGCAGAAAAACCATATCTGGGGCTGACCAATTTTCACGGCAAATATATAACCACAAGAGATATTACAATAGCAAAAAATTATCTGTCAGAAGATGAACTCAAGCAGCTCAATCTGATTGTCTCCATGTATCTTGATTTTGCTGAACTCCAGGCAACAAACGGCAGATTAATGAAAATGAACGACTGGATTCAAAAACTTGATGATTGTGTAGTGTAACATACTTTTTGAGAAAACCGGATGCTCCCGACTTCCGGCCCGGCCGGACACGGTTCCGGGGCGGATTCCGCTGTCGTCAGTCCGGTCGGTCTGCACAGGAGTCAGATCGTTATTCTGAATATATTCAGATGGCAACTGATTTTCTCAATAGGGGTGTTACATTACACCCTTACCCTTTAAGCAGATGCTCCGGCTACCCGTCATTCTAATGTTGAAAAAACACTGTCATTTTTTCTTTTTCCGCTGCAGTTTTATTTTTTTCCGCAGTTTCCGCATTCCCCGTTTCCGGAAAAATGCCTTCATATTTTCCAAAGCCTCATACTCCACCGGAATCATGAGCAGGGCCAGAAGGGTGGCACTGGAAAGTCCGGCCACAAAAGCCGTTGCCATGGGTGCCCAGGAAATGGATTTGCGCGGAATGCCGATGGCCATGGGCAGCAGTCCCAGGATGGTGGTAACAGTGGTAATCAGCACGGGACGCATCCGGGCTGCGCAGCCTTCGATAACCGCATCCCGCAGGGGGCGGCCCCTGCGCATACGCGCATTCATAAAATCTATCATGATGAGGGAATCATTCACGGCAACCCCCGCCAGCCCCACAATGGCCATAAAACTGCCGATGGTAAAAACGGTGCGGCTGAAAAAAAGTCCCATAACCACACCGATGAGGGCAAAGGGTACGGCACTGATAATGATAAGGGGCTGCCCGTAATCATTGAACTGGGAGGCCAGCACCATATAAATCAGGAGGATGGCAATGAAAAAGGCAAAGGTCAGGGAGGTGTAGGAGCGGCTGGTGGATTCAAATTCCCCGCCGAAAGACAGGGATGCCCCATAAAGTTCATCCCGTTTTTCTTCAAAAAAGCGGGATACCAGCACCTGCACACGGGCCGGGGACAGCTGCGCACCGGCCTTGATATCCGCGCTGATGCTTACCGTGGGACGGCCTTTGTAACGGTTTTTCACATGGGCTTCGGTTTCGTGTTTCACATCCACCAGATCCCGGAGAAGAACCGGAGACGCGCTGTGTTCCACAATGGGAATATTCAGGATGTCCAACGGATCCGAAAGCCCGGCACCCCGCAGATTATCCCGGTCATATTCCCTTGCCAGCCGCACCATGAGATCCACTTCCGCATCCGCTGCCCTGAAATTTCCGGCCCGGTAGCCGTTGAGCGCGCCGGCCGTCATGGCTGTGACCTGTCCGGGGTGCAGACCGTATTCAAACACCGATTCCTGGCGGGGACTGTATTTGACCACATGCTGCTGCTCGGGCCGGTCATCATCCAAATCAATCAGTTCTTCCAGTTCTTTTTCCTCCCGCATAAAAGCGGTGATGGCATCCGCAGCCCGGACGGCATCTGCCAGTGTCACGGCCGTCACCCGGATATTTACCGCTTTGCCCGTGGGGGGGCCGTCACTTTCCTCAAAAATTTTTACAGCGGGTTTTATCCGGGCATCTGCATATTTTTCTGCCACAAACTCCTGAATATGTCTCCGCATATACGTCAGATGCAGAATGGGATCATTGGCGGGATTTTCCGGGAAATTCCTGTTTCTGTCCTCCGGCAGGGTGACAACAATCTGCCCGAAATTATTTCCCGAATGCCGCTGATAATCCTCATCCTCATAAAAACCGGCATCCCCCGCGGCGGACTGTGCCTGCTGTGTTCCCAGCGACATGATATAATCTGAAATATCCCGTACAACCTTATCGGTCTCTTCAATGGGGGTTCCTGCGGGCAGCCGGATGGTCACATGGTAACGGAAATAATTGCCCGGGAAAAACTTGACTTTGATCAGGGGCATAATGCCGCTTACAGAAAGAACCAGGATGGTGACGGAAGCCAGGAAAAGGGAGGATATCGCCATGAATGTCAGCATTTTATGATTCAGCAGACGCTGTAAGATAAAATAATAGACTTTCCACAAAGGCGCGAAAATTCCTTTACGCAGATGATGAAAGGGGTCTTCTTCTTCCGTCACCACATTTTCCCGCGTCATTTTCGGGCCCCAGTCCAGAATGTGGATGGGCAGGATAAAAAGGGCCTCCAGCAGGGACGCGATAAGGGCATAACTTACTGTTTTGGGGATCTGGGCAAAAAATTCCCCGGTACTTCCGCTCATGATCAGCATGGGTAAAAAGGCCAGCACCGTGGTCAGGGCAGAACTGATGACCGGCAGCATCACCTCCGCGGTACCGTCCACCACAGCATTTTTCCGGGATTTGCCCATCTGAATGTGGCGGAAAATATTTTCCATGATAATCACCGCATCATCCACCATGATGCCCGTAACCAGCACAAACGCGAAAAGACTGATGGTGTTCAGAGAAAGTCCGGCGATTTTCATAATGATTACCGAACAGATAAAAGCAAAGGGAATCCCGACAGCGGTTATCATGGCATTGCGGAATCCCAGAGTAAGCCAGAGCACCAGTGTTACCAGACTCATACCGAAAATCAGATTGCCGCCCAGGGTTTTGACCGAATCATTGATTTCAATAATGGAATCATTGGTAAAAACAACACGGATGCCCTCTTTTTCATGCACTTTCTCAAATGCCAGGGCCGCTTCTTTGACTTTGGCGGAAATATCCACGGCATTTCCGCTTTCCTCTTTCAAAACACGGATACGGAGGGCATCTTTTCCGTTCACCGAGGGAATGCGGGAAGGATCCCGGTGGCTCATACGGGCGGTGGTGACCAGATCCCGCACCCGGATAAAATTGCCGTCTCCGTCCCGGCGTACCACCACATCCAGCACTTCCTGCTGGGACGACAGTTTTTTCCCGGCATCCAGCATATACTCCGCATCATCTTTGCGGAAACGGCCCGTGGGGATTTTGGTATTGGCCGAGGCAATGGCCTGTCCCACCTGATCAAAGGTGATCCCGTATCTGCGCAGCCTGGCGGGATCGACAGATACATGAAATTCTTCTTCAAAGCCCCCGCCGATACTTACGTTCTGCACTCCCGGAATACTCTGCAGCTGTGTTTTGAGTTCTTCGGAAAGCAGGCGGAGGCTGCGCTGGGGCAGATCGCCGATTACATTGACAATGATGACGGGAATCCATACATGGGTGTCAATATAAAGAAAATCCGGTTCTTCGGCCTCCGGCGGCAGTCTGTCTTTGATATTCAGGGTCAGAAAACGGAGTTCATCGTATAAATCCTTATAATCCGTATCATCATTAAACTTGACCTGTACGGAGGAAAAATTGCGGTAGGAACGGGACTGGATAAATTCCACATCCTCCAGCTCATCCAGGGCATCTTCAATCTCTGCTGTAACCAGCTGCTCCACATCATCCGCGGAGGCCCCGAAATATACGGTATAAATAAAAACCTTGCCGATATCCACATTGGGCATATTTTCCACCGGAATGGTCAGAAGACTGAAAGCTCCGGCAATGGTCAGAATGACAAAAACCACATTGATAAAAACAGTCTGTCTGATGGAAAACCGGGCAATGGATTTCATATTCGGATAATATTCCTTTCACGCGCTGCAGCAGGGGGAATCATGTCTTTGAAAACGTGCGGGGGATGCCTTTTTGTACAATCCTTTTTCCAGGATAAATGTTTCCACGGCCTGGGGAAGCAGACCCCGGAGGGATTCCCCCCGGCGGATTTTTTTGCGCACCAGACTTGCACTCACATCCGGAGTACGGGCCGCTTTCAGAAGAATATGGGGCGGCCGGGACAGCAGTCCCTCATAATTTTCCGGATCATAGCCCGGACGCGGAATGATGATAAATGTCACCAGGCGGGCCAGTTCCGCCGCATATTTCCATTTCCGGTCAAAATCCAGCAGGCAGTCTGAGCCGATAACCATATAAAAATCATATATATCCCGGTAATCCGGATCTTTTATAAGGCGGGAAAAGGTCTGATAGGTTTCGCCCGAAAGCATGTTGTCAATTTCATAACCGAAATAGCGGATATGCGCTGTTTCCGCCATACGGATCATGCGGATGCGTTCGGCTTCGTAATCTTTATGTTTTTCAAAAGGATGCCGGAAAGCGGGCATCAGCCAGACCTGGCGGATACAGACCAGGTGTCCGAGAATATTTTCCGCCATGCGGACATGCCCCATGGTAATCGGGTTGAAAGAACCGCCGATCACGGCCACTTTGATCTTTTCTTCCGGCTCCGGCTGTGCAGAATACAGTTTTTTTTCTTTCATAACAGACAGTCAGTCCTTAAAGACCAGTTTTCCGCCGAGCATTCCGGCAAGGGCCGCCGCACCCAGCATGATAAGATTCAGCATAACAAATGTCCAGCGGTTGGGTGAATGGGGGCCCGTGACATTGGGATCAAGCATCCACCAGATCAGGACACTCACCGCGCACAGTACCACAATTCCCGCTGCGATCATTTTTATCAGAAAAAGCCGGGTAAGATGCCCGCCGTAGCGGTTTTTCCATTCCGCATATCCGGAGAAGATCACAAAGGGCAGAGAAAATGCTGCAAAGATCATATTATAGAAAGCGGCCTGTTCCAAAACAGACATTTGCGTAACCGTTGAGGGTTTCATAAAAAAAGCGGAGAGAACAATAAAAAAAACCGATACCGGCAGTACACCGTTGGGAATGTGAACGGATACGGGATGCGCATGATGTTTCAGTATCTGGCGGATGAAAAAACGGTAAATACCGCGGGTTTTTGTCAGCGGTTTTTCCCCGGACTCTTCACGGATATCTGCGGATACATTATCCCTGTCTGCCGGAATGCCAGAATGTTTTTCCAAAGCCTCTTCTTCTGTCACCGCGGCAAACATCTTCCGGGGCGCGCCGCATACCGGGCATCTGTCCGGAGCTTCCTCCCCTTCGTGAATGTAGGCGCAGACCATGCACCGCCATTTTTTCACATTCCCCTTTTCCGCATCTGCCGTATTTTCTTCCATATCTTTTTCAATGCTTTCAGGCACAATGCTTTCAAACAGATTTTTCTCCGCACCGCATACAGGGCATTTTTCCGGGGCATTTTCTTCATCATGGGTGTAACTGCATACCGTACATCGTTTCTTTTCCATTGTGTTCTCCTGTTATTCGGGTTGATATGAAGGGATAATATTTATAATTCTATTGAATATACAAAAATCTTTTTCTTCACAAGTTCTTTTCTGTAAAGAAGGGGGCTGTTCTGAAATTTCTGTTGAATTTTATCCGGATATGATATTTATAGGAACTGCGCGGCTGAAATTTTTGGCAGTGGGTCAAATCCCTTGATGAACGAGATTTCTTATTGTAAGGGCCTATGCAGCCCCCTTACAGAAAAATCAGCGGATTTGCCCCATTACCCAATTTTTCCGGGGGGCAGAGAATAAGCCCGGCAATTTATTGCCGGGACATGTGCTGCTGTCTTTCTGTCCCTGCGGGACAGAAGTTATAGTGCGTCGCAGGTGGATTGATACTTCATTCCGTTCCTGACAGGCTGATTTTCAATATTCAGCAGATCGAAAAGTTTTCCCGGGATACGGTTTTACGACTGTTCCGGAGTGCGGAAACTGTATTTCTGCACCGCCGCATCTCCCGGTTGACATGCAAAAATACAATTTTTGCACTCCTCCGGAAACTTTCCGATCTGCTGATATTTCCTTATGCCAAAACGGGTATCACTTCACATGCGATGCACTATAGTGCTTTGTTTCACTTAAAACTGTAGTGCACTGTCAACTTTGAATCTGTGACTTCAGTTGCACGGAAACATCTGAATTTTTTTAAAAATCCGGTGTTTTAACCCCTAATTTCAAATTTGACAAAGCAGCAGGTACAATTTTAAATGAAACAGGGCACTGCACTCAGCAGATCGAAAACTTCCTGAATTCCCCCTCTCCCCGGGCGGGAGAGGGCCGGGGTGGGGGGATAAACGGCTGATTTTTCACCCTCCCCCTCCCTCAGGGGAGGGGAGTCTTAAGGCAACAGCACTGCCCTCAGGGGAGGGGGGTCTTACGTCAATGACATTGATATTCAGCTTGCAAAGGAGTCTTTACCTGTCATTATGAATCTTACACGCGATGAAATTATCAGTAAACTGATGGAAATTTTTGAAGAGAATTTTGAGATAGAAAATCCCGGGTTGGATGATGATCTGAGAAATGAATATGACTTTGACAGCATTGATGCCATAGAACTGCTGGTGGAAATTGAAAAAATGCTGGGTTTTCCACTGGATCAGGAAAAGAAAAAAGAAGCCATGGGCATACGGACCCTTCATCAGATATGTGACTATATTGAATCCGCCAATGCGGAAAAGGCATAGGAGGTCCGATGGAAAGAAGAGTTGTGATTACGGCAGGCTCGGCCATTACGCCCATCGGCCATGCAAAGGCAGATATTCTTCACAGTCTGGAAAAAGGTATTTCCGGTGTCAAACCTTTAAAAAATGACGGTCTGCTCTCCCCCTACATCCATTCGGGTGTGTTCGGGACAGTGGATTATCCCATAGAATATGATTTTAAGCGCAGTTACCGCAAAACCATGGGGCCGGTGGCCTATTATGCCTGTCAGGTGGTGAAGGAGGTGCTGGAGGCATCGGGACTGGATCAGGAATTCATTACTTCGGGACGCATGGGGGTGGCTTTCGGCTCCACCCACGGCAGCCCGACCGTGCAGCGGGAGATTTACAAAAATTTTTTCAGCCGGGATCCGGGGCAGTTTTCCAATGTCAGTGCCGTGGATTACCTGCGTTCCATGGTGCATACCACAGCAGTGAATATCAGCAAAATGTTCGGCATTACCGGCCGGGTCATTGCCTCTTCCACAGCCTGCACCACCAGCAGTCAGTCGGTGGGGTTCGGCTATGAATCGGTGAAATTCGGAATGCAGGATGCCATGATCTGCGGCGGAGCCGATGAATACGATACCACCACGGTGGCGGTTTTTGATAACCTGCTGGCCTGCTCCACGGCCTTCAATGACACCCCGCACCTGACCCCCAGACCTTTTGAAGAAAAAAGGGACGGCCTGGTGGTAGGGGAGGGCGGGGGCGCACTGCTGCTGGAAGAATATGAATTTGCCAAAAAGAGAGGCGCGGATATTCTGGGGGAAATCATCGGTTTTTCCTGCAATAACAACGGCGGGGATATGATACTGCCCAATGCGGACGGTATTGAGGCCACCCTCCGTCTGGGGCTGGAAAATGCCCGTATTGCCCCGGGTGATGTGGATTTTATCAGCGCGCACGCCACCGGAACCAAAATGGGAGACATTATTGAAGCCCGTGCCATTCACAGTGTTTACGGTGACAGGCCTTATGTCAGCGGGCTGAAAAGTTATACGGGCCATACCATGGGAACCTGCGGTGTGATTGAAATGCTCCTTACCCTTTATATGATGGAAAAAGGATATATTGCCCCCACCCTGAATCTGGAAACAATTGACAAACGCTGTGCCATGATCCGCCATGTAAGGGAAATCAGGGAATCGGATATCCGTATCGGGGCCGTACAGAATTTTGCTTTCGGGGGCGTGAATACCTGCCTTATTCTAAAAAAAATTGAAGACTGAGACAGCAAATGAGCAAAGAACAGAAAAAATTTTCTGCATATCCTCCTTATATCAAAGCCCTTGCGGACCGGGTTGTCACCATCATCACCTGGCTCTATTTTACTCTGGGTTTTATTTTCTTTTTTTCCCCCTTTTATCTTTATTCCTATTTTTTTTCCGGAAACCGGGAAGCATCTTTCCAGAAATTAAACTGTATTTTTTATAAATACATGTTTATACTCCTGCAAAAAATCAGCCCCGGCCTTTCCATATGCATTGCCGGGGAAGTGCCGGCGGTCCGTTCCTCGATTATCGTCTGCAACCATCTTTCCTATCTGGATTCCATTTTGCTGGTTTCATTGTATGAAAAACAGAAAACCATTGTCAAAAGCCGTTTTTTCAAAGTACCTGTCTTCGGGCAGGTGATCAGGGCATCCGGATATCTTCCCTCCTCCGCGGGCGGTTCTTTTGATGAGATGCTCATAACAGGGATTGAAGGAATGGCCGCTTATCTGGCAGAAGGGGGCAATCTTTTTGTGTTTCCCGAAGGAACCCGCAGCCGGGACGGAAAGATGGGGCATTTCAATAAAGGTGTTTTCAAAATTGCCAAACACTGCAGAGCCCCCGTGAAAGTGCTGCGCATCCGCAATTCCGACAAACTCTTCCGCCCCGGAAAATTTCTTTTCAATACCTGCGTTCCCAACAGAATTACGGTGGAACTGGCCGGAGATCTGTATCCGGATTACGGGGGAGACGGGTTCACAGTATCCGGTCTGACAGCACAGGTGAAAAGTATCATTGCAGGGCGGGACCGGGATGGCTCCGGGCGATGCGAACCCTGATACGGTACGGAGTGCGAAAATGAAGGCGGGGGGCGGGGTGCTGGGGGCTGGGGACTGGGGACTGGGGACTGGGGGCGGGGGG
>JAABRU010000197.1 GCA_011390755.1 Desulfobacteraceae bacterium
CCGGCCCCCAGAACCCAGAACCCAGCCCCCAGCCCCCAGAGCCCAGCCCCCAGTAACCAGAACCCAGCCCCCAGTAGCCAGAACCCAGAACCCAGTAGCCAGTAACCAGCCCCCAGAGCCCAGCCCCCAGAACCCAGTAGCCAGAACCCAGAACCCAGCCCCCAGCCCCCAGTAGCCAGAACCCAGCCCCCAGCCCCCAGAACCCAGTAACCAGCCCCCAGCCCCCCCCCGCTTTCCCTTTTATGCGACCTTTCCGGCGGTTTTTCCCAGACTGTCCCTCTCAATGGCTTTTTCCATACATAAGGGACAGAGTCCCAAAAATTCCAGGCGGTGATCCGTGATGGTAAAGTCTGTAGCACCGTATAATGCCTGCTCTACATTTTTCATAAATCCCAGGGGAGCGTTATCCACCCGGTCGCAGTTGATGCAGCGGATATGATAGTGTTTCCGGGTATCCCAGTCAAAGCGTTTCTGGGTCCCGCCCATCTCCAGTTTTTGGATTTTCCCCAATTCTGAAAGAACCTCCAGATTTCTGTAAACCGTGCCGAGGCTGATGCGCGGCAGGCTTTCCCGCACGGCTTCATAAATTTCTTCCGCATTGGGATGGGAATCCAGTTTTTTCAATTCTTCCAGAATAACACGTCGCTGCCGTGTCATTCTCATATTTTGGTTCATATTCGGATTTCGGTTTTTTGTCACCTGCAAATCAGTCCTTCTGATTTTTCAATCTTTGCAGAGCAGCAGTTTTCTCCCCAAAGAGACATTTTCAGCAGAACCAAAAGTTTTCCCCGGATACGGTTTTACGGCTGTCCCGGAATGCAAAAATACAATTTTTGCACTCCTCCGGAAACTTTTCGAACTGCTGATTTTCTGTTTAGGCGATTTCCAAATATGAATGTACCATTCCGAAAGAGTCACATACGGAAGGTCTGTGACGGGATGTCCGTTGTCAGACGCAGCCAAACGACTCGACTGAGCTCGCCGAAGTCTTTCAGGCCCCGACGTGAGCTCCTCCGAACGTTTGGTACTCCTTTGCTACATTTTTTTCAGGAAATCACCTTACACCGGCATCATATTTATGACCGGGCAGGGGAGGGAAAAATTTGATAAAACAGATTATTATCTCTTATCAATATGATCCAGGGTGCATTCATCGGGTCCGCAGTAGTCTCCCACATAATCCGATTCCGGGCGGTAGAGCATGGGTTTGGGGGCCGCATCGGCAAACTGTTCTTCCAGCACATGGGTCACCCATCCGGCAATCCTTGAGATGGCAAAAAGAGGTGTAAAAAGATCCATGTCAATTCCCATGGAATAATACAGGGATGCACTGTAAAAGTCCACATTGACAAAAATATCCATGTTTTTATGCTGTTTGAAAGCGGCCTTTGCTTTTTTCTCCAGGGCTTCGGATATGTCATACCATTTTGTTTCTCCGACCCGTTCCCCCATTTTTTTGGCCATGGGAGCCAGGATCAGGGCGCGGGGATCATCCACTTTGTAAACCGCGTGGCCCAGGCCCATAATTTTTCCGCCTGTATCCAGCTCATTTCTGATATAGGCATCAATGGCATCAATACTGCCGATTTTCATCAGCATTTTCATAACACGGGTATTGGCGCCGCCATGGAGTGCTCCGGAAAGGGAACCGATGGCACCGGCCACGGCCGCGTAAATATGTGCCCGTGTGGATGCAATTTCCCTTGCGGCAAAGGTGGATGCATTAAAAGAATGTTCTGCATGGAGTATCAGGCAGGCATCAAAAAAACCGCTCAGCTCCTCATCCGGTTTTTCTCCGCGCATCATATACAGAAAATTGGCGGCATGATCCAGCTCCGGCAGGGGGGCCAGGGGTTCTTTTCCCTTCCGGATCCGTTCCCAGGCAGCCAGAAGGGTGGGCATCTGTGCAATCAGGCGGATAGCCATGCGCAGGGTGGCCTCTCGGTCTCCTTCCGTCTTTACATCCGGATCATGGTGGGCCAGCATCGCCACACCTGCCTGAAGAATATCCATGGGCAGGGCATCCCGGGGCCGGGTTTTCAGAGCGTCTGTCAGTTCCGCAGGGATGGCCCGCGCTTCCCCCAGCTGTTTTTTAAATTCTTCCAGTTCTTTTCTTCCGGGCATTTTTTCAAAGAGCAGCAGATAGGTCACTTCCTCAAAACTCGCATTTTCTGCCAGATCTTTTACAAGGTAACCCCGGTAAATCAGTTTGCCTTCATTTCCCCGGACATCACTGATTTTTGTACTGGCAATGGTGATACCCCGAAGTCCGGTATTGAGAATTACTTTGCATTCATCTGTCATCTGTCACCTCGTTTTTTGCCGATTTTTGGAAATGTTATTTCAGTATATCTGTCGGGGATATAGTCCCGGTACTGTCTATTTTTTAAACAGTCGCAGGATTCCGGTGTGAACGGAAGTCGGGATTCTGCCGGACCGAGGGTTTCGGCATGAAAGCGGCTGAACACGCAGGCCGACACCTTTTGAAATTTCATTTCTGAAAATCTGTGGGTATGGGGAATAAAAGGGGATACAGAAAAATTGATAATATTCCGGATTATTTCTGTATCCCGGGTTTGCAGTAAAAATATTCAGGCAACGGTTTTTATATATCCACCCACATGTCTGCCTCATTGCCGCAGTTTGTACAGGTTCCCGTGCCTTTTACCTTTTTGGGGGCCGAAGGGGAGCTGCTTTTCTGTTCCTCTCCTTCTTCCTCCAATGTGCAGGTAATCACCATTTCTGCCTCATTGCCGCAGTTTTCACATTTACACACCTGTTTCAGTTTTTTTGTTTCTGCCATTCGGGTTCTCCTTTCAGTCCGGTTTAAGAAAAGAAAGACCGGGGATATCGGAGTATCCGGTCATTCTCTGATAAGATGCTCAGATAAACGGCCCGGGCTCATGATTCACAGCAAGAAATGAACATCATGAATTGTTAACCTGAATTATTCACAAATCAGTTTTTTACAGTAAATACAGGAAGACACAGAAAACTGAGTTTTTGCATAAGCAAATTAATCAGCAGTTTATTTGCTATGAACTAAAACCTGTGAATAATGCAGGTTAAGGGCCTCATCATCCGACATTTTCATATACATTATCCGGAAGTCTGCAACTGTCCTCCGGCTTTCCTTCATATTATATAATCAATATAAGCATTTTTTTCAATACAGATTTCCGGAAATCTGCATTCGGTCAAAAGCAGAGGGTTTCCCCCAGCATTTGCTTTGCAGGTGAAAAGACCATATCCGTGCTGACGGCTGTCATGCACTGATGATGTCCCAAAGGACATTCCTGTTTCATGCAGGGACTGCACGGAACAGGAACCCTTATCATGCGGGCACTGGCCGCAGCCGGGGATGTGGTGCTGCTGTCCGTGGGGCCGAACACGGCAATCTGGGGAATTTTCAAAGCGGCGGCCACATGCATCAGGCCAGAATCATTGGTGATAAAAAGTCTGCACATTTCTATGAGCGACATGGCCTCCCGCAGCCCGGTCTTTCCCGCCAGACTGAAGGCTCCTTCCCCGATCATCCGGCAGATGCTTTCCCCCAGTGCTTCTTCCCCGGGCCCGCCAAAAATAATAATGGGCAGATCCTTTCGCACCTGCCGCAGTTTTTTTCCTGTTTCTGCAAAACGGCGGGGAAGCCAGCGTTTGGCCGATCCGTAGGCCGCCCCCGGATTCAGCCCGATAATGCCCCTGTCTGCGGGAATATTCCGCTCTTTTAAAATCCTCTCCCGCTTTTGTCTTTCCTCCGGGGAAAAATGCAGATGCATTTCCCTGCCGAAAGTATGCAGCCCCAGTCCTTCTGTGATTCCCAGGTAATAATCAATCTGGTGGCGTTTTTTTATTTCCTTTGTCCGCTTTAGCGGATGGGTCAGCAGCAGTGTGCGTCCGTCCGTATTGTATCCGGCACGGACGGGAATGCCGGCCAGAAAGGAAATCAGCGCTGCTTCAAAGGCATTCTGAATCAGAAGGGCCATATCAAAATTCCGGGAACGCAGCTCTTTTGCCAGATACAGTATGCCCGCATTTCCCCTGTGCCGTCCCGCAGCTTCATAGATAAAAATACGGTCAATATCCGGGCTGTTTTCAAAAACCGGGGAGACCCAGGGTTTTGCCAGAACGGTGATTTCCGCATGGGGAAAATTACGGCGCGCAGCCCGGATCACAGGGGTACTCATCAGCGCATCCCCCACCCAGTTGGCAGCGCGGATAAGAATTCTGCTGATATTTTCAGAATTTCTGATTTTCATCGTTTCTTTCTTCTTTCCATATGATTCCGGCATCATCTCCTTCCCCGTCCCAATCCTCTTCCGTATCCGGGTAATTTTTTTTCCGGATCATCAGGCGGACAAATCCGAACACCGTTGCCAGGGCTGTCAGAAAAAAAAGGATTTCATAGATATGCACGGAAAACCATATGAGCCATGTTCCGCTTTCCCGCAGGTGCTCATGCCACCTTTCTTCTGTTTCCTTCAGGGAAAAATGCAGACTTTTTTCCACAGCCCGATCAACACCCTCCCCCCTTTTCAGATATGCCAGGATATTTATCAGGGCCTTGGCTCCGAATTCCCGTACAATATATTCTGTAAAACTCTTGCTTTGCTCATAGGCCAGCAGCAGACCGTTTCTGCTGTGGGGAAAACGGCTTTCCAAATCCTGTAATCTCAGGAGATTGCCGGATATATGCGCGCTGCGGAGCAGGTCTCCCTGTTTATCAGTCATCAGCTCCGAAATGCCGTCGCTGGCCCATTGGCAGATACCTTCATCCAGCCATTTGGGAATATCCGGAATATGATAGTGAAGCAGCAGGTGCCCCAGTTCATGTTTCAGGGTTGTTTCCAGGGTCAGGGGACGGATATTGACACGGCTGCAGTCCATCACAATGATCTGTTTTGCCGGAACAGCAAACGCGGAAATATAGGGATTTCCCGTCAGTTTTTCAAATTTTTTCTGATCTTCCATCAGAAAAACTGCAGGCTTCAGGTCCGTATGCCATTGCAGTTGCAGTTTTTCTTCCAGTTCCCGTTTCAGTTCCGGAAGTATCCCGCGCAGCCTTTCCGCTTTTGCCTGCAGAGGCGGGGGAAAAATAATGACGGCATCACCGCTTTGCATCTGCTGCATTTTTTCCGCACAGCTATCCGTGATCCCAATGGAATACAGGAAAGGGGGGAAGAG
>JAABRU010000198.1 GCA_011390755.1 Desulfobacteraceae bacterium
AAATGGTTAAAGCTAATACTTTTGT
This sequence comes from Desulfobacteraceae bacterium, assembly GCA_011390755.1. GTDB lineage: Bacteria > Desulfobacterota > Desulfobacteria > Desulfobacterales > Desulfococcaceae > JAABRU01. The sequence continues at coordinate 26 of JAABRU010000198.1, forward strand.
TCAGTAAAAAATGGCGGCTTTATATTTTATCAGCTTCAACTTATTGAAATTACAGATGCCAAGTTTCCAAAATGACATCAGGGTGTCGTTTTTGAGTGAAAAAAGTTACCCGGTAAGGGGTAGCCGCGGCCCCCGATACCGGGGCGGTCCTTATGAATTGCTGCCCGGGTCCAAGGACCGCAGGTGATATCCGGACAGCGCAGAGGTCTTACGCGCCATAGCCGGCTTGGACACTGCCTCTGTCTTCTGTTTTTACCATATGATACTTTGGATGAAATTTCAATAGATAAATCCGGATTTTTCCATAATAATCATTCCGGGATGACTGTTGCATGACCTGGTTTTTTCATCGTCCGATCCGGTAAGACCCCGGAAACGAAGGGCCGCACGTCTCTGCCGGGAATCGGGAGCAGCGGATTATTTAACATTTTTTTATGCGGTTTTTAAAATAATTATCTGGAGGCGGATCTGGTTGAACGGAATAAAACCCGGCGCATGAGTCCCTCTTCAGAATCACGGATCAGTAATATATCCTGATTTTGGCGGGACGTGTGAATAATGCAGGATAAAAATAGCAGATAATTTTTCCAATTACAGGCATAAAAACCGGAAAAGGAGCCCCCAATGTACGCATTGAAAATAAAAAAGCGGATAGATTCTGAGATATTATACCGGCCTGAATTCAGAAATATGATCGGCAGAAATGTGGAAATCATCATTCTGACAGAATCCGATGAACAGGTTTCTTCCGGTGTCAGACTGTAACCCTAATGGTGGGTGAAGCGACAGCGTAACCCGCTGTTATTACTCATTTAATAGCTCAGTCCAAAGGAGGTGTATATGTTCAACTCGCTGATTTTCAGGATAAAATCCCTGTTCGGAAGAGAAGAGGACGGGGTTGTCATTGCTGACAGGGAAGAATTTGCAAAAGAAGTGAAAGAGGAATTCAAAGGGAACACTGAACTGCTGAAGGCCATTGAAAAAGGAATGAACAAATATGCCCAAAAAGATGAATACATTTCATTGACGGACTGATTTTATGGACTCTGTATGTTCTCACAATTTTTCAGGTATATTCAGCAGATCGAAAAGTTTCCGGAGGAGTGAAAAAATTGTATTTTTGCAATGCAGGCTTAAAACCCGTCTTATGGAAATGTCAGTAGATCGAAAAGATTCTGTTTCCGGTCAGGGCAGTGCCTCCGCTTTCAGACTCCCCTCTCTGAGGGAGGGGCGGGGGAGGGTGAAAATCAGCCTTTAGCCCCCTCTCCCGCCCGGGGAGAGGGGGAAATTCAGGAAGTTTTCGATCTGCTGAATGTACAATATCTGGATACTGGAGGAACTCGAAACCAGACTGTCTCAGACGGCGGGAAAATCCGTGAGGGCATTTACACACAGCATTGAAGTACTTATGACGCATACCGGGACTCTGAACCGCATGGATAAAAATGTCCGCCGATCCTTTGTAAAATGTAATCAGTGGAAAACAGACTGGCGTTATGATCCGGATAACGGAACAGAAGAAGAGTGCGAAGCATTTGTCCGGGCGGTTGAAACACCGGGGCGTTTTTTTGACAGAAATATGTAGGGCAGGAGGGGTGTAATTCACAGTTGCCGGTGAAAAGTTTACGCAGTATTTATGCCATCCTTTATTATTCCGGCATTGGCAAATGCTGACTGCAATCCGTCACCAACAGTCTTGAATTGCACCCGGGCAGGAGGAAATATATGGCTGATGAGCAGATAAAGAAAAAAATAGAATCGCTGCTCCGAAGGGAATTTAACGAAAACTCGACTGTTGATGTTTCGGACGGGTATCAGGACAACATTCATATCGTTGCTGTTTCACGGAAGTTCTCGGGCAGGAGCGAGAACGAAAAACTGGATATGCTCTGGAATCTGCTCGAAACCGGCGGACTCAGCGATTCGGACAGGAACAGAATATCGCTGATAATACCGTACAGTCCCGAAGATCTGAAATAATCATTCTGATGAAAGGCCTTGCTCATGTTTCATCCTGTGGAATTTTTTAAAAAAATACGGTGGTGGGTCAAATCCCTTGATCCTGAATCCGGGATTCATATCTCCGCAGAGACAGGGCATGCCCTGTCTCTGCTGCAATCTGAATTCTGATGGTCTCGTAAAAAGTCCGAAAATCAGGTTTTGATACATATTAACACTCTGATTTTATTAACAGCAAATTTTGAAATTTGGACTTTTTACCGATTCATCAATTCTGTTACCCCAACAAAACGATTGAAATGCTGGGGTTCACTCCGCTCACCCCAACCTATGGGTTGTTTTACGCTTTTCACCCAACGGGTGAAAATCCGGAAACCGCTGAACCCCTGATATTTCCGGCCGGAAATCATTTTCAGGTCTGAGAATCGCTCAGTTTGGGGGAAAGTCTGTAACCGGGCTGCCGTCTGTCAGACACTGCCACACTTTCAGTTTGGCACTCCTCCGGTACATTTTTTTCAGGAAATCACCTTACTGCCTTGATTTTCATGGATGATCGAAAAGATATCCCACGGAACGGAGACTGATAAAAAATTCAGGTTTTTTTGAATTTTCTTCAAAATATTTACGGAAACGTACAATAAAATTATCTACGGTACGGGTGGATGTGGAACCGGTATATCCCCAGCCGATTTCCAGCAGCTTGCTTCTGGAAAGTGCTTTGCCCCGGTTGGCAATAAAAAGTTTCAGCAGTTTTATTTCCTGCAGATCTCTGTAAGGCGGATTGTACCGCAGTGGCATTCGGCTTTTGCATTTTGAAAATCAATACGGTTGTTTCCGAAAGAATAGCAGCAGGGGGATTCCTTTGTTTTTTCAGATAAACCGGAACTGCCCTCATACCAGGAAACCCGTGTCATCAGACGTTCCACCCGCAGCAGAAATTCTTCCAGATGAAAGGGTTTGCTCAGATAATCATCCGTGCCGTATGAAAAACCTTTGATCCTGTCTTTTGAACTTCCTTTGGCCGAAAGAATCAGAACCGGCAGTCTTTCATCTTCCAGACGGATACTCTGCAGCACAGACAAACCGTCAATGAGCGGCAGCATAATATCCAGAACAATGAGATGGGGTTGCCATTCTTTCCATAACTGCAGACCGGAGGAACCGTCTGCCGCAATTTGTACTTCATATCCCTGCAGACTCAGATTCAGCTGCAGGCCTTCGGCAATATGTATTTCATCTTCGATGATCAGAATTCTTTTTTTCCGGCTTTCCTTCATTCTTTCTGTTCTCCGGGGTTCCTTTTGATTTTGCCCTTTTCTGCAGAGGCAGTGTCAGTGTGAATACCGCCCCTTTGCCGGGGCCTTTACTGTCGGCTGTCATTTTCCCTTTGTGGATACGGGCAATGTTTTGCGCCAGAAAGAGTCCCAGACCGCTTCCTTTGGCCGTCATGTTCTCGGAACGGCCTGCCTGGTAAAATTTCCGGAATATTTTTTTTCTTTCCTCTCTGTTAAAACCGATACCGTTGTCAGAAAAAAAAATGCAAAGTTTATTCTTCTGTTTTTCAAAACGGATATGCATACGCACTTTTTCAGATATATTATATTTCACTGTGTTTGTCATCAGATTCATCAAAAGCATTTCAAAAAGAGCGGTATTTACAGGATAAAAAAAAGTATTTCCGGAAGGATTGTCCGTTTTTATTTCGGCATTTTCAAAAAGATGCCGGTTATTTTCATAAAAGATGCGGATAAACGGATACAGATCTGTTTCTGTAAATTCTTCTGCATAACTTTTGCTCTCTATATGCCCCAGGTTCAGAATGCGGTTGATATTTTCCGACAGTCTTTCGGTGTCATTGAGCATGTACCGGATATAGCGGATCTGATCCTCTCTGGCCAGTTCATGTCTGAGAAAGGTTTCCAGATAAAGTTTCAGAGAGGTTACAGGGGTTTTGAGTTCATGGGTAAAATTATTGATAAAATTATGCTGCAGACGATACAGCTGCATGGTTTTGAGGTGATAGACAAATATGGTGAATATGCCGAAGAGAATAATGGCCACGAGAATACTCAGCACCAGAATGACCACCCAGGTTTCGGAGCGCAGTGCCTGTTCATATTCTATATTGAATTTCCGAATCATTGCATCCAGACCGGAACTGACTTCCATATACCAGTAAATGTAGAGTACCAGGGAAGAAGCCAGCGCGATGATGGAAAAAATAAAAACAAAGATCGGATGGTAAAACCATTTTATCTGTTTCATAAGATAAAAAAGTTCAGTCCCGAGGCGGACAGCGCAGCAGAGGGTTGAAAAAAGGGCGGAGTTTTTCCAAAGACTGTTCAATCACCGTGGGCATACTTTTGGCAAAAATATCCAGAATGATGATGGCATTGACGGTCGAATCTTCTGCACACGCGGCACGGATGCGCCTGGCGATGGATACATTCATCTTTTGGATATTGCTGTAAATCCGGTTCAGTCCTTCCAGCTCGGAATCACTTTCCCCGCCCTGCTTTTTGCGGAAATACTGGGATATAAGATAGGTCGAGGCCGCCCGCCATACCGTTTCCTCTGCCGTGGCAAAAGGCAGATGAAAACGTGCCATCGGTTTGAAAAAATCTGTAAAAGGACACTTGCTGACAGCAATCATCAGTCCCATTAAAGAGCTGATACCCCGCTGGGCACTGGTTTTTTTATAATAAATCCGTTCCGGGCTGATGACCTCAACAAATACTTCATCATAGGAAGTCAGATGGGCAAAGCGGCGGACAATATCGGTCAGATTGACTGCAACAGAGCAGTATGGTTCCTCTTTTTCAGAAAAGGGACAGCTGCTGCAGGAGTGGAAAGAAATTTTTGCCCAGTGGGGAGGGTTGGCAGGTTCCTCTCCTGTATATACCAGGCTGTGCGGATCGAAAACAACATTGAATTCTTCCAGCAGGGCATTGGGCAGTGTAAAGCGGTATTTTATCTGTAAAAGGCTCATGATAAATGAAAATTCCTTTGTATGTCTTATTCCGCTTTAAAACATTGCGCATTTTTGGCAGGAATGCAAGCAGAATCTTTCCGGCGGCCGGAACATTCCGGGGAAGGAAGATTTTTATTGAATATCGTTTTGAAAAGAATTATGATTATAAAATACAAAAAATTATTTATATAAAAAGGAGGCTCCGGAAATGGAAACAAAGACATTCACCATACCCAGTATATCCTGCGCACATTGCTGTAATGCCATAGAAAAAGAACTGCGGGAACTGCCGGGGGTAAAAAGTGTGGAAAGTGATGCGGCCGTAAAGACTGTTTGCGTTTCCTGGGAAAAACCGGCAAATCCCGAAAAAATCACAGAACTTTTAAAAGAAATACATTATCCGCCTTCAGATTAGTGCTCTGTCAACGTTTAAATGACGGGTTAAACCACTCATGCAGGGGCGTATTGCATACGCCCCGGATCTGCGCCGGGAGGTTGTATGCAATACGCCCCCCTGCAGATAATGTCACCCCTCATTTTAATGTTGACAAAGCACTGATGCATCGGTAAAAAGTCCAAATTTCAAAAAATGCTGTTAATAAAATCAGCAGATTAATATGTATCAAAACCTGATTTTCCGACTTTTTGCGAGATCGTCAAGCATTCGTATACAGTGCTTTGCCATCTCTGAATGTACCTGTCCTGCCGGGAAGCGGTTCATCACTTATGAGCGGTAAACCGTCTGCTGCGGACGTATAAAAACAAAATTGACAGAGCAAATCGTCTTCCGGATAATTATCAGGGGAGAGGCGCGTTGGCGGTCGGATATACGCGAATGTATTATCTGCTGTCTTTCCCTGTTTTTTTCCAATCCCAAAATTTTCAAAGGAGGTAATCAATGGATCCTTTACAGGACATCACAAGTGCCATTTCCCTTTCCATGGGAACGGCCTGGGCCAGCGGCATCAATCTTTATGCAACCCTGCTGGTACTGGGGGTACTGGCCGTTACAGATAATATTGTTCTGCCCGAAAACCTTCAGATTCTGAGCAATCCCCTGGTAATGGGCGGAGCGGGGATTATGTTTGCTACGGAATTTGTTGCCGACAAAATCCCCGGTTTTGATTCCGGATGGGATGCGGTGCATACCTTTATCCGGATTCCCGCAGGGGCAATGCTGGCAGCCGGGGCCATAGGGGAAGTCAGCCCCGCCCTGACACTGACAGCAGGCATTCTGGGCGGCGGTGTGGCTGCCGGAACCCATGCAACCAAAGCCGGTTCACGGGCTTTAATTAACACTTCTCCCGAACCTTTCACCAACTGGGCCGCTTCCGTGACCGAAGATATTGCTGTTGTAGGGGGATTGTGGACAGCATTGAATTATCCATATGTTTTTATTTCTTTTATGATCATTTTCATTCTGCTCATGATCTGGCTGCTGCCCAGATTATGGCGGGGTATCAAAAAAGTATTTGCAGCCATTGCCCGTCTTTTCAGCGGAAGCAGACCGGCACCGGAACCCGCAGGCGGCGGAAATACCGGCGAAATCCGTCCGGACCTGTAATACCCATGCTGGAAAATACCCGTGAATACGGCATAAGGGGTAATACAGCTCCCATATCCGCTTTTTCACAGATTTTTTCCTGTGCATCAGCTGATTTTTTCTTGAAGTTTTAAAAGATTTACTTTATATGGTATCTGTGTTTTAAGCAGATACTCCATACAAATGCCTGGGTGGCGGAATAGGTAGACGCAAGGGACTTAAAATCCCTCGGGCCTTAGTGCCCGTACGAGTTCAATTCTCGTCCCGGGCACCATAATTTCAGGGAGTCGGGCATTTTGCCCGGCTCCTTTTTTTGTGGGGAAATCTTTCTCAAAGAATATGCTGCATTGCAAATGAAGAGTTTAATTCAGAATTGTAAAATCAAGGGATTATAAAGCCGGTTCCGAAAGTCTGATTTTATAATGCCCTGTTTTTACTTCATCCGAAATTTTTGACTCTTCATTGACATTATACTGCCCACCGGCATAAACTGCGCTTCAATGTCACTGACTTAGGAAATTACGGGTAGCGGGTCAGACCGCTTGATTTTTATAACCACAGAGAACACAGGGTTTTCACAGGGAGGCACAGAGAAAAAACTCCCGGGGGCCCGGCAGGAAACAAA
>JAABRU010000199.1 GCA_011390755.1 Desulfobacteraceae bacterium
TCGGAAATAAGGTTTTCACCGCAAAGACGCAGGGGACGCAGGGAAAAAACCTTTGCATCTCTGCGTCCCCTGCGTCTTTGCGGTAAATTTTTCTGTCATTTTTTTATTTCCGGCAAAGTCTGCTGTAACACGGTTTTGAAAACCGTGCGTGCCGCAGAATGCGGTTCACCCGTTTTTACCCATCAGTTTAACTTTGACAGAGCACTACGGGCTGTGATGTGTCGGGTTACGGCTAGCGCCTAACCCGACCTACGGGCTTCAGACTGAAGGGATTCGGGAAAAAATATTTATCCCGCCCACGTTCTTCACGCAATGGCACTGCTCCTCCGGAAAGAGGAAAACCGTCTGCAGGGCGGCTTTGTTATTTTCTCCGCATCCTTTTCCGCAGTGCCCTGAAAAAAGCAGGTGATAATTGAAATGAAACAAATCTTTTCTGTCCTTTTTTTTGTGATACTCATATCCGCCCCGGCTCTGAGTGCTGCGGAAACTGTTGTTCTCCGTTTAAAATGGTATCATCAGTTTCAGTTCGCCGGATATTATGCTGCTTTGTCCAAAGGATTTTACCGGCAGGCCGGACTGCATGTGGACATCCGGGAAGGTGATTCTGAAAACGATTCGGTGGAAGAGGTGGCCGCGGGGCGGGCCAACTACGGGGTTTCCAACAGTGAAGTACTGCTCCGGTATCTCCGGGGAAAACCGATAGTGGTCCTGGCCGTGATATTTCAGCATTCCCCCCTGGTCTTCATTACGCCGGAAAATTCCGGCATACGCCATCCCCAGGATATGATTGGCCGCCGGGTGGGGGTCAACCAGTCCACCCGTGATGCCGAACTGCTGGCAATGCTGCAGAATGAAGGTGTTTCCTTCCGCAGTATTCTGCCTCCGGACGGCGGCAAATGCACACTGACCATGCATTATGACGGAACTGCGGATGCTGCCAGTGCATATATCACCAATGAGCCTTTTGATCTGGAACAGAAACATATCCCCTACCGCATCATCCATCCCCTGAACTACGGCATTGATTTTTACGGAGACTGCCTTTTCACCTCGAAAAGCGAATGGGAAAAACGGCCGGAACGGGTCAGTGCTTTCCGGGAAGCCAGTCTGCGGGGATGGGAATACGCCATGGAACACCCGGAAGAAATTGCCGATTATATCATTGCCAATTACGGAAACCGGAAAAGCCGCGCACACCTGCTCTATGAAGCCCAAAAAATGAAGGAACTGATTCTGCCCAGACTTATTGAAATCGGTCATATGAACCCGGGACGCTGGCGGCATATTGCCGATACCTTTGTCAAACTGAAAATGATAAATCCGGAATACAGCCTGAAAGGTTTTCTTTATGAGCCGAATTTCCGGTCGGATATCAGGCCTTTCCGGCGATTCATTCATATTCTTCTTTTTTCCCTCCTGACCGCGGCCTGCGGCATATCTGTCCTGATTTATTTCAACCGCCGCCTGCGGACTGAAGTGCGGGAACGGAAAGAAGCTGAAAAAAAACTGAAATTCCAGGCCGAACTCATGGACCAGATCCAGGATTTCATTGTGGCCACCGATATGAAGGGCCGGATTATATACTGCAACAATGCGGTGACCCGTTTTTTCGGAAAAAAAAGCAAAAACGAGATGGTGGGGAAAAGTGTTGATATTCTCTCCCCTCCCCGTGAACTGCATGTCCAGCAGAAGATCATTCAGGAAACACTGTCGCGGGGTTCCTGGCAGGGGGAAGTTGTCAATTACGCAAAAGACGGTTTCCCCCACATACTGGAAACAAGGACATGGGTCATCACTGAACCCGTGGAAGGTGTCAGCGGCATGGTCGGGGTATCCTCCGACATCACGGAAAGAAAAAAAATGGCCGAAGACCTCCGTGCCGCCATGGAAGCGGCAGAGGCCGCCAGCCGGGCCAAAAGCGAATTTCTGGCCAATATGAGCCATGAAATCCGCACTCCCATGAACGCCATACTGGGTTTCACCGAAATTCTGATTCAGCGGAGCCGGGACAAACAGGAGCAGTATTATCTGGAAGCCATCCGTTCCGGGGGCAGGGTGCTGCTTTCTTTGATAAATGATATTCTTGATCTTTCCAAAATTGAAGCCGGAAAAATGGAAATCCGGCGGGAAGCCACGGATATCCGGAATCTTTTTAAAGAAATTCAGATATTTTTTTCGGAAAAATTCCGTGAAAAACAGCTGGAATTCCGTCTGCATATTCCGGAAGATCTGCCCCGGAGGATACTTCTGGATGAAGTGCGCCTGCGGCAGATTCTCATTAACCTGGTGGGAAATGCCCTCAAATTCACCTCCCGCGGCTATGTGCGTGTTTCCGCAGCACAGCAGAAAAATCCCCCCTGCCCGGAAAATCACCTGAACCTGCTGCTGGAAGTGGAAGACACCGGCATCGGTATTGCCGATGATCAGACGGAGATTATTTTTGACAGTTTTGAGCAGCAGAAAAACCAGAATATCCGTCAGTACGGAGGCACCGGCCTGGGGCTGAGCATCAGCAGAAGACTGGCAGAAATGATGCAGGGGCATCTCACGGTGGAAAGTAAAAGCGGAAAAGGCAGCACATTCCGACTTCTTCTCCGCGGGCTGGTGCCGGCAGAATCCGATACGGACGGGGCAGCGGAAAATATCCCGGACCGCCGGAACGGGAACCCCGCAGTGTTTGAAAATGCGGAAATTCTGCTGGTGGATGATCTGCCCCTGAACCGGGAACTGATCAAAAACTATCTGAAAAACAGCGGTCTTTCTGTCCGGGAAGCGGAAAACGGGAAACAGGCCCTGCACCTGCTCAAAAGCGGACATATCCCCCATCTGATTCTCATGGATCTGAGAATGCCGGAAATGGACGGTTACGAAACCACGAAAATCATCCGGGATGATGAAAAATTTTGTAACATACCGGTCATTGCCTGCACTGCCGCAGCCATGAAACAGGATGAAAAACACCCGAAGGCACTGTTTGATGCATTTCTGACCAAACCATTGGGAAAAAAGGAACTTTTGGAAAGTCTGCAGCATTTCCTGCCCTGCCGCGGAAAAACACCTGCAAAAGAAAAAAAAGAATTGTCTCCGGGGGAAACCGGTCTTTTTTCCGAATCCCCCATCCGGCTGCCGGAACTCATCCGCATACTGGAAAAAGATTTCATGCCCCGGTGGAAAAGCCTTGGAGAATATTTTTTCCTGGAGGATATCAGTTCGTTTGCAGAAAAACTCAGAAAGACCGCGCAGCAGTATCAGCATTCTGTTTTGGGAAATTATGCGCAGGAACTGTACGAATCTGTGGAAAAAATTGATATTGATAAAATGGACAGACTGATACGGCGCTTTCCGGAACTGCTTGAAAAACAGAAAGCAAAGCTTTAATAAATCCCCAGTTCTTTCAGCACATCATATATTCCCAGTTTCATGGCCTTCAGACGGAAAAATTCTGAAATTGTGGGCTGCCAGGGGGGAGATTTCAGGACCATTCCGGCTTCTCTGGGGGTGCGGCTGGCTTTGCGGTTATTGCAGGCCACACAGCAGGCCACACAGTTTTCAAAACTGTCTTTCCCGCCGCGGGATTTGGGAATAATATGATCGATGGTCAGCCTTCCTCCCTGAAAACCGCAATAAACACAGGCAAATCCGTCCCGTATCAGAATATTTTTTTTGCTGAAGGGAACCCGGGCCCTGTAAAGTGTGCGGATCAGTTTGATGAGTTTGAGCACAGTGGGGATTTTTACCGAAAGCCCCTCCCCGGTCCGCACGGTTCTGTCAGAATACGCCAGTACCTGCACCTTTCCCTTGGCAATCAGACATAAGGCCCTTTTCCAGTTGACAACATTCAGGAAAGTGAAATCATAATTTAAAAGGATACAGTGTGTCATCCTGCCTCCTTCACGAAAGAATTATCAGATACAATCTCAATGCCATTTCCTTAACAACGGTTCGGTAATTTTTTCCGACTTACAGGGCATAAGGTACTCGGCAAAAAATAAACCCTCTGAAACTGTCCGGCAGAAACATGCCAAACCTTTGTTTCGTCTCTGCTGACGGGGCGAACCGGGGAATTATCTTTTTCTGCGTCCCTAAAGCCATAACTGTCTGAAATCATTAAATACAAATGTTCCGTATCCATTTCATAACCTGCTGAAATTATTCAGACCGAAATTTTTTTTACCGAGATGCTGCCTTAAAAAAACCGGAAATAAACGACTTATCGGATATTCCAAATCAAACTTTCACTATACTTTTGCACTTTTTCATAAGTTGCTGATTATATTGAATTTTAGAAATTGGCCTCAAATTTTTCTGTATCAATAATTTCAATAGGTTATCATCTAAAATCAGCTTGAAATTCAAAAAGTGCAAAAGTACAGACTTTCAAACAAAAGACTTATTTCGCTTTCAGGCAGTCTGCCGGGGGTCGTTCCTCACCCAACCTCAATGCCGGTAAGAACCTGTCCGAAAACCTGTTTACCGGTATCCCCCCTGTTTTAAAAAGATTCAAAAGTCAGTAGATCGAAAAGTTTCCGGAGGAGTGCAAAAATTGTATTTTTGCATGGGGCAACCGGGGGATGCGGCGGTGCAGAAATACAATTTTTGCACTCCGGGACAGCCGTAAAACCGTATCCGGGGTAAACTTTTTGATCTGCTGAAAGTTGATGAATCGGTAAAAAATCAGATTTTTGAAAATCGCTGTCAGTAAAATCAGCAGATTAATGTGTACCAAAACCTGATTTTCTGACTTTTTACAAGATCATCAAAAGTTGGTTTCGGAGGTTTTCGGGCAGACTCTGAGTTAAACTGGGCGGTTCTCAGACCTGAAAATGATTTCCGGCCGGAAATATCAGGGGTTCAGCGGTTCCCGTCTTTTCACCCGCCGGGTGAAAAGCGTAAAACAGGCAAAGTTCCGCTTACCGGACATTCAGCCGGTTTATCTGAAAAAAACCGCTCAGCTTAGGTTTATTATGCTGTTTTGCGGATAATCAGCAGATACAGTTCTCCCTGAATAAAAAAATGATTCAGTTCATAATTCCCGTCCGGATGCATATCCAGCACAATCCGGGCATCCCGCATATCCTCACCGTGCAGCCCGAGGCGGACGGTCTGAATCATATTTCCGTCCACTTCGGTTTTCTGCGGAATTTTCCGGTCGGGACGTGTTTCGGCAAAATCGCAGACAATGCGCGCGGAACCGGCCTGCGTGATAAACACTTCCGGCGCTTTGGGGCCTTTATAAAAAAAATAAACCTTTTCTTCATTCTCTGCCGCACGTTCAATCCGGATGCCTTCCAGAGGATAATTTTTGGGCGGGGTCTTTTTAAAAAGATTTTTATGTGCCCAGCCTTCGCTTTCATCCGGCAGTTTTACATGATACCAGTCTTCCCCGGTTTCCAGCAGAGTCACCGTTTTTCCTTTTTCCAAAGTTGTGAGAATCTCCGCATTCAGATCAGGACTTTGCCGGATATTTCCGGCCGATACCCGGACAGGCAGACTGTCCCCGGCGGATATTACTTTTTCGGCAACCGCTTCTTCACCGCTGAACAGACTTTCATGGGCCCAGCCGTCTTCGCCGTCATCCAGCTGGATATGATACCACTCATCTTTTACTTCCAGCACGGTAACGGCCTGGCCTTTTTTCAACTGGGCGTTGATTTTTGCACTCAGCGAAGCATCATCGCGCACATTGGCTTTGTCCACCTGAACAGAAAGCGTTTTGGGAGATGCCGGAGCGGATTCCTCTGCTGCCGCGCTTTCCGTTTTTTCTTCCGAAACAGTTTCCTTTCCGCCTGCGGCACCCCCCCCTTCCGTATTCGGGGAATCATCAGCAGAAACACCGCTGTCCGGAACTTTCTCTGCGGATTGGGCGGAAGAATCTGCTTTTTCCCCTCCACCCTCGGCTTTTTTCTCAGAATCGGGCAGGACTTCCCCTTCCGTATTCGGGGAATCATCCGCAGAAACACCGCTGTCCGGAACTTTCTCTGCGGATTGGGCGGAAGAATCTGCTTTCCCCCCCCCACCCTCGGCTTTTTTCTCCGAACCGGGCAGGACTTCCGCTTTTATTTCCGCGCCCGCGGTTCCGTGTTCTTCCGCCTGTCCTTTCACCACAGGACCGGAAATCCATATCAAAGTCATAAACAGAAAAACCTGAAAAACAAAAAATTTGAAAGGAATAAATTTCATTTTGGACATCTCCTCCTTGCATGTAAAATTCAGTATGTAAAATTCAGCACTCAGCATTCACCCTTCATAATTCACTCAATCCTATGCCAAATATCCCAAATATTCAATACAAAAATGACACGGCATTATCCAGTGTTTTTTGCTAGTGGGTCAAACCGGTTGATTTGAAATTCCCCTCCCCCGGCGGGCAATGCTGTTGACTTAAGAAAAAACTCCCTCCCCCAGCGGGGGAGGGTCAGGGCGGGGGAGAAACAACACTCTGAAATCAAACGCTGTTTACACCCTCCCCCGGCCCCTCCCTCAGGGGAGGGGAGTCTTAAGGCAACAGCATTGCCCCCGGCGGGAGGGGGTAGGGGAGGGGATTCAGGCGATTTGACCCGCTACCCGTTTTTTGTCACTTTCCCGATGATTTTCCGGGAATGGAAAAAGGCTATCAGTGCAGCGGTCCAGGTAATAACGAAAATACCCCACCATATTCCCTTTACCCCCAGGGGCCACACTTCGGTCAGCAGGTGGAAAACCGCAGCCGGGGCAAGAATCTGGCGGAATATGCCAATCCAGACCGCAAACATGGGTTTTTTCACCCCCTGCAGTGCGGCCACACTGATAAAAAGAATAACATACGCGTAAAGGGTCAGGGCTTCGATTTTCAGATAAACAGCACCGGTGTCAATTACCGCGGGATCATCGGAAAAGACTTTCATCATCTGTTCCGCGGAAAAAAACACAGCCAGACTGCCCAAAAAGCTGATCACAGCACCGTAAAAAAAGGATTTGCGCAGGCTTTCGTGCACTCTTTCTGCCAGACCCGCACCGTAATTCTGGGCAACCAGGGTCAGCACAGCCGTATTCAGACCGATGGCCGGTAAAAGGACAATCTGCTCAATACGCATCCCGATACCGTATGCGGCCACGGCTTCTTTTCCAAAACGACCGACAAACCAGGTAATGATAAAAACCCCCAGGGCAATGGTCAGAATATTCAGACCCGCGGGAAATCCCTGCCGGGAAATTTCTGCAAAAGCTGCGGCATTGGGCAGAAAATCCCGCAGTTTTTTTCCGGACAGCAGGCCGCATTTATATACTTCCCGCCCCAGATAGACACAGCCGGTGATCTGCACAGTCACCGTTGCCAGGGCAATGCCGGAAACGCCCATGGGGGGCAGTCCCCATCCCCCGAAAATAAACCAGGGATCCAGTCCGATATTCAGAAAAAAACCGATAATAAGAAAATTCCGGTATGTACGGGTATCCCCCAGCGCATTGAGGATGCCTTTGAGCATATACACCATGAAGAAAAAAACCGTCCCTGAAAACAGCATATCCATATATTCCATGCAGATACGCAGATATTCCTCCGTCGCTCCCAGTACCCGGAAAAGAAAAGGGGCCATGGCAATGCCCGCATAGGTGAGAAAAAGGGAAATGCAGACAGCGAAGCTGAGGCTCTGGGCCGCGTACATCGCTGCTTCCCCGTCTTTTTCCGCGCCCAGGGCATTTCCAATAAGCGCGGTGGCCCCGGTGGAAACCCCGCTGCCTACGGAAACAATGATAAAAAAGACCGGCAGGGAAAGGGACATGGCCGCCAGTGCATCGGTGGAAATCAGCCCGGCGTACCAGGTATCCACCACATTGTACATGGTGTTAAAAAACATTCCGATACTCACAGGAATCGTGAGCTCACGAATCAGCCGGGGAACGGGAGCCGTTGTCAGGGATTTGTCTTTTTTCATAGATTCACAGAGGTGTTTATCCATTCCGGGAAACAGTATCTTTTCAGCAGAGCTTCATATCCTTGCCCCATTATTGATTATTCGCTTAATCGTAAGTTAATCATTTGAATTTATTGGATGTCAGTTTTTAAGTTCCAAAAATGATATAAAAATAAACCACTTAAAATAAACCACTTAAAATCAAAAAGCTACATCACTGACCGAATGATGCCCCATTATATTCCTTTAATTCCAGTATTTCCAGCCCTGCCGGTAATATTCCAGGATATTCGGCTGATCCAGTGTGCTGATTTCAGGGTTTTCTTCCCGCATATCCGGAGGGAAAACAAATAGTCCCGGAAGAATATCTTCTGTGAGGTACCCTGTGGGCACAGAAATGCGGATATCCTCCTTTTCCATGGAAAATTCCGAGCCCAGCACAAATCCCCAGTCCCCGAAAGAGGGCACATAGACATGGCAGGGAAGGGTTCGCAAACCAGCGGCTGCCATACTCCTGCGGATGCACCAGAATGCCTGCGGGGCAAAATAGGGACTGGTGGCCTGGCTCAGGAAGACCCCTCCTTTGCTCAGATGCCTGCGGATCAGGCGGTAGAATTCCCGGCTGTAAAGCCGGGCCAGGGAACTGTTGTTGGGATCGGGAAGATCGGCTATAATAATGTCATAGCGCCGGGCGGATTCTTCCAGAAAGCGGAATGCGTCGGTATTGATGATTTTCACTTTTCTGTTTTTCAGACTGTTCCGGTTCAGTGCTTTCAGATGCGGGTTTTCCGATGCAATGCGGATAATTTCCGGATCCAGATCCACCAGATCGATCTCTCCCAGATCCGTATATTTCAGCATCTCCCGCACCGCCAGCCCGTCTCCTCCCCCCAGAAGCAGCACCCTGTCCCGTCTCAGTGCCGTGCTGAAAGGAATATGCACCAGCACTTCATGGTAACGGTATTCATCAATGGAGGAAAACTGGAGGTTTCCGTTGATAAACATGCGGATATCCGCTTTGTATTTTGTCAGCACAATCTCCTGATAGGGACTCTGCCGGGTGAAAATCACCCGATCCTGATACAGACTGCTGTTCCACTGCTTCAGCATAAACTGGGAAAAAAAAAGCATCAGCCCCAGAAAAAGGCATATGCCCGTGGAAAGCAGATAATAAAACTTCCGGTGACTGATTTTCAGTTCTTCACGAAAGCACCAGAGATTCAGATAGCCGATCCCCATATTGATCAGTCCGAAAAACAGGGAACTTCTGAAAGTTCCCATTAAAGGAAGAAAAACAAAGGGAAAAAGCAGGGTGGCAATGAGAGCGCCCAGGTAATCCACAGACAGTACGTTGGAAATATTGATTTTCAGACTGTAATATCTTTCCATGAGCCGGGTGAGCAGGGGAATTTCCAGACCGATGAGAATACCGATGAGCAAAATCAGGATAACCATAAAAAAGGTATAGGAGCTGGTATAGGCATAGCAGACGTAAAGGATGGGGATACTTATTCCGCCCAGAAATCCCAGCAGAATTTCCACCCCGATAAAAGAGGACAGCAGATGCTTCCGGATCAGGCGGGAGGCATAGGAACCGATGCCCATTGCGGCCATATACAGACCGATGGTAAGGGAAAACTGCCGCACACTGTCCCCCAGAAAATAGGAGGAGGCCGTGCCGATAAGCAGTTCATAAACAATAGAGCAAAGGCCCGCAATAAAAACCGATATGATAAGCACAAGGGTTTCTTTGCGGTTTTTCAAAGGAGGGGCTGCGGGGTTCATACCATCTGTTTCATTTCATCGTTGACAAAGCATTCGGGACAAAAATAAAAACCGAATCGGATTATGTACCGATTCAGATTAGCATTCTTTATGGGGAATAGTCAACTGCATGATGCTGATATATTCATCTTTCCTTTATGCGGAAAAATTGCTATAAACACCCGGAAAATGACAGTCTCAATACAATATCCGGAGGTATCCTGTAATGAAATGCACCATCAATATTATTATACTCTGCTGCCTGCTGTGCTGGGGCTGTTCCGGCGGAATTGAAGATGACAATGTGGAAGAACTGCAAATATCCGTCCGTCTGTATGATGAAAGCGGCAGTCTGGAAATCAGTGAAATATCCGAGGCTGCTCCGGGACTGCTGACAGCGACACTGACAGACCTGAACGGCGATCCCATCGTCGGGGAAACAGTGACATTTACCACCAATTCCATCGGCCGCATTCAGGATATCAGCAGCATTGCAACAGACGATCAGGGCCGTGCATCAGCAGTTCTGTATGCCGGTTCTGCTCCGGGCATCGGCACGGCAACCGCATCTTACAGCAGTTTTTCCGCGTCTGTAAGTTACCACAGTCTCGGTGATCAGAAAAATTATCAGATCCGCCTGAAACTTTATAATGCAGAGAGCGGAGAAGAAGCGGATATTCTTTCCAAAGATATGACCGGCCGGCTGGAGGCGGTCCTGACAGATCAGGATGATATTCTGATAACAGAAAATGAAGACGGTACACAGACAGAAACCGCGGCTGCGGTTCCGGGGCAGCGTATCCGTTTTTCTGTCAGTCTGGGAGAGATCGATCCGTCAGAGGGTCTGGCTGTAACAGACAATCAGGGAACAGCCTCGGTTTTTCTGAAACCCGGAACACTTCCCGGAACCGGGGTTGCCACTGCGGAGATCGGCAGTTTTTCCGATACCCTGAGTTATTATATCAATGTGCAGGAAGAAGAACTGAAACTGAGTCTTTCCATGAAAAACAGTGAAAGCGGGGAAGAAACGGACATTGTCAAATCCGGAACACCGGCAATACTGGTGGCCGCACTTTCCGATGAAGAAGGTGTGCCCGTATCCGGCATGAGCATCCGTTTTACAGCCAGCCGGGGTATTCTGGAGCCGGAAAACGGTGAGGCGGTTACAGACAGTCAGGGAAAAGCCTCGGTATTTCTGCTGGCCGGCAGTTCACCCGGAGCCGGGGTTGTGACAGCCGAAATTGACAGTCTCTCCGATACACTCACTTTTTATGCGGATACGGCGGAAGAGGCCGTGAACATATCTCTCCGCCTGCTGGACGCGGACAGCGGGGAGGAAATTTCGATTATCACTTCGGACATCACCGGAAAAATCATCGCATCGGTGACAGATGAAAACGGAACCCCCCTGGCCGGAAAAACCCTGGATTTTGATACCAGTCTGGGCAGTCTTGATCCCGAAGACGGGCAGGCCGTGAGCAACAGTCAGGGCGAAGCTTCGGTATTTCTGCTGACCGGTTCCGCGGAAGGTTCCGGCACACTGACAGCCCGGTATGAAAACAGCTCGGACAGTCTGAATTTTTTTGCAGAAAACAAAGAAACAGCACTGAATTTATCCCTGCAGCTGCTGGATGCTGCGAGCGGTACGGAAACCGGCATTGTTTCTGCGGATGTAACGGGGCAGCTGGTTGCGACACTGACAGACGAAGAGGGACTGCCGGTTTCCGGCAAAACGATCACATTCAGCACAACTCTGGGTACACTTGATCCGGCATCTGCCGAAACAAACAGCGAGGGAAAGGCCTCGGTTTTCCTGCTGGCAGGTTCCGAAGCCGGAAGTGCAACCGCTCAAGCGCAAACAGGGGATTTGTCCGAAAGTCTGGGGTTTATGGTGGAAGTGACAGAAGAATCCTTCCGTATTGCGATGAAACTGCTGAATGCGGACAGCGGTGCGGAAACCGGAACCATATCCCCGGACAGTCCCGGAAAAATTGTGGCCAGTCTTACGGATCAGGACGGACAGCCCGTTTCCGGTGCAACGATTGCTTTTTCCGCGAGTCTGGGAAATCTGAATCCCGCTTCCGGGCAGGCAGTCACAGACGGGGGGGGAGAAGCCGGCATATTTCTGGAAGCCGGAACATCCGGCGGCCTGGGAGAAGTCACAGCGACCTACGGTTCCGATTCTGCCGCACTTTCTTTTCTGGTAAATCAGCAGTCCCTTATCCTCCGCCTTACAGATGAGCAGGGAAATGAAAGAAATAGCTTTAACCAGGGAGACCCTGTTCTGCTCAAAGCCCTGCTTACAGACCGGAACGGAGATGCCCTGGTCGGCGAATTTGTTACTTTCACTGCAAGTCTGGGCAGTTTAAGCCCCGAAAGCGCAACCGCCATTACCAGCAGCGCGGGAGAAGCCGAAATAAGTCTGGACACCGGAGGGGCCGAAGGTTCGGGACTTGCACAGGTTTTTTATGAGCAGCTCAGTGACAGTGCAAACTATATCATCATAGCTCCCTGAATTTTTAACCTGAGTTATTCACAAATCAGTTTTTTACAGTAAATACAGGAAGGCACAAAAACTGAGTTTTGCAGCCGTATTTTCTTATAAGCAAATTAATCAGCAGT
>JAABRU010000354.1 GCA_011390755.1 Desulfobacteraceae bacterium
CCGGCCGGACACGGTTCCGGGGCGGATTCCGCTGTCGTCAGTCCGGTCGGTCTGCACAGGAGTCAGATCGTTATTCTGAATATATTCAGATGGCAACTGATTTTCTCAATAGGGGTGTTACATTACAATATAATTTTCTATGCTCTGCCGGATGGCTTTTTTCGCTTCCTCCTCCTGCTTTTTTGCTGCTGCCAATGCCTGATCCATTTTGGCATCATCCAGCACCTGCCGGGCTTCTTCCACCTTTCCGTATTGGAAAAGCGCAAATGCCTGTTTGTACATTTCCGAGGCTTCATCCAGATTGACTTTTGCAAATTTCTCCGACAAATCCTTTGCCTGTGCCAAAGCCGTATCTCGCTGGACTTTCAGATTTTCCAGTTCCGCATTCTTTTCTTTGACCATGTTTTCATAATTGTCATTTATCCGTTTCAGTTCGGTTTCATAACCTTGCTGAATGCTTTTCTCCGCAATCCGGTAATACAGCATGGCGTGCCTGTCCCGTTCCCCGGTTTTGCACATGACAATCACCACAATTTCTTTGGCATCCGCAGGAATGCGGGGTTCCAGTTCTTCCCGGTTCACCACTTCAAACCCCTCTTTTTTCAGGCTCAGGCGCACCCGGTCTCCGGCTTTTCTGTCTGCAAATTTCAGTTCAAACTGCCCCGCACTGTCGGAACCTGCCGGATTTGCACCGTTGGCAAAGACCTGAACCCCGGACAATGGTTCCCCTCCGCTGTTTTGCAGCACAATCTGACCGCTCAGTATGCTGTTTTCCCCAAAGGCATATACCGGAACCGGCCAAAGCAGGCAGGCGCACATCAGATACCGAAACATTATTTTCATGGTTTGCTCTCCTTTTTGAACACGATTATGCAGGATTATACAGAATGGGCAGGATTTTTTCAATCATGTAAATCCTGGGAATCGTGCATAATCGTGTTCAGACAATATGAACATGATTATACAGGATTATTCAGGATTGACAGGATTGTTTTTTCATCATGGAAATCCTGTATCATCGTGTTCAGACATGCTATTCTTTTTCCAAAACAATCCCCACTTCCTGACCGCTTGCGGGGTAAACCGTTCCCTCCCATGAGCGGAATCCTGTGAGAAAAGCGGAAAGACGCTGCTGTTCCTTCTGCATTTCCGGGGGGATTTCCATTTCAAAATACCCGTTTTCCCTGCTTGTGCTTTGCGCTTTTCCAATGCTGAGACCTGCACCTGCCAACGGCCTTCCCTCTGTATCCTTCACCTTTCCGAAAACCTTTCCCAAACGGCCATCGGGTTTCACTTCCACATAAATGCTGCCCGGTTTCAGAACGGTTTTACCGGGCTTTGCGGTTTCAAAACCTTCTGCATCCACGGTTATCAGCACTTCCTGATGAAGGAAATTAACCGGTATTCCGGAAAAATAGGCTCCGCCGTTTTCTCCTATGGGTTCTGCCCTCCGGTTTCCGTCCAGATCAATCCGCACCTTTCCTTTGCTTTTCAGCACCGCATCCTGCGGCCCCTTTGCACCGTGAACAAATACGATCATGTCAAAGGGCCTGCTGTCCGGAACCAGGACAAAACCGCCGATGACCGTCAGTATGGCAATGACAGCGGGGCCGCCGATTTCCAGCATTCCGCCCCATACTTTTCCGCTGTATGCGGCATAGGAGCGCATGGCTCCGAACAGAAAGGCCGCATTGCAGAGTCCCAGAGGAATCAGCAGCACATAAAAGAGCCGGTGACTGACATTGGGATCAGCGGCTTTGTTCACAAAAACAGAAAGCAGGATCATTCCCAGCACAAACGCGGCAAGGCTGAACCACGCATATTTCACAGGGGAAAGGGGCTGAACCCCGGGGGAATTGTTTTCTGCTTTGGGTTCTGTACCGGGTTTCCTGTCCTGATGTTCTGTATTTCTCCCCTCCCCTGCGGGCGGGGCAGGGTGAGAATTCTGTTTTTCCATTCCGCCGGGAGAGGGGGATTCCTGAAACAGGGGATTTGCTCCTCTGTCCTCTGCTGATTCATGTTCAGGGTGGTTTTGCATTTGGGAAAGGGCAAGAAGCAGACGTTCCAATCCTTTGGAATCATCAGGAAACAGATCCACGGTCACAAGATTTTCCAGTCTTTCATGGGGAATGGCGCAGTCATCTGTGCGCACCGGAATCACAAACACATCAGAATCCGGAAATTCATCCAGCAGATCCAATGCCAGCCGGATTTCTTTGTGGACTGTCCCCCTCCGGGAAAAGGATGCAGCAGACAGGACTGCCAGAAAATAAGTGCTTTGCCGGATGGTTCTGCGTATGGTTTCCTCTTTTTTCTGACCCGGAAGCAGGTCAATGTCTGCCATCCAGGGATTCAGTCCCCTGCTTTTCAGTTCAGCATGAAGTTTTTCCGCAACTGCCCGGTCGTTTGGGGCGTAACTGATAAAAATGGTCATGGATATATCCTCCGCTATGACAAAGGTTATCATGCCGGAATCGGGGTTGTCAATTCATCTGACAGGGATTCAGCAGGAAAGGGAGCGGCAGTTTATCTGTCAGCAGACTGTTCTTTCATCTTCCCTTTTCCATTCCGCCACATTCCGCTGCTGCGGATCAAAATCAATGCCCATGAGAATCAGTTTCTTTCCCCGCTGCCGGTACATGTCCGCATAACCTTTTTCATGAATCTGCTTCAAAGCCGCATCCGCACTGTGTCCGCATTTGAATTCCATGATAAAGATTTTATCCGCAAATTCCACCACCAGATCAATGCGTCCCCGGCTGGTGATAACCTCGCTCTGCACATAACTGCCGGAGGCCGCGACCATGAGATAAAACAGGGTGTGGAAATATGCCTCGTTTTTTTCCGTTTGCAGGGTGTAAGACAGGGAAGCGAAAATGGCATTGACGGTTTCAAAAAAGGCTTCATAATCCTCATTCCGCAGATATTTTTCCAGCAGAAGGAAACGGGATCGTTTTTCTCCGTCCAGATCACGGGTGAAGGAGTACAGCAGATGTTTGAGAAAGGAGCATTTCACTTCCAGATTCGGGTAGCCCAGGGTCCAGAGCAGGCCGTCCACGTCTTTGACAGTGAGATAACCGGTCTGGAAGAGCAGGGGTTCAGGATCCAGTTTTTCCAGTTCATAAACACTGAAAATCTGTTCACTTACTGTGAGGTTTTCAATGGACGGAAGATTGTAATCTCTTTCCCGGAGAAGGTGGATAAGAAGGGAGCGA
>JAABRU010000355.1 GCA_011390755.1 Desulfobacteraceae bacterium
CTCTTCCGATCTAGCATTTCCTCTGTTTCCATGCCCAGAAAATTGCCGCCGTAAAAAGAAATCTGAATGCGGGAAGCAGGAGCGGAACGGTAATCAAGAAAGGTCTGAATATGGGAAACGATTTTATCTGATGCGGGAAGATTCGGGCTGCTGCCGGTAATGATCTGCTGGTTGCAGAAAGCACAGCAGTGCGGACAACCGGCATGGGGAATAAATACAGGAACAATATAGACTTTTCCGGATGAAGTTTTGGGGGAAAAAGATGGGAATCGGCTGTGTTTCAAGGTCAGTCAGACAGTTTTTTCATCATTTTCAGGGCATTTCTGGCTGCATCCTGCTCTGCCCGTTTTTTGCTTTTGCCGGTTCCTTTGGCAGTCATGTGATTGATGCAGATCTGCACAACAAATGTTTTATCGTGATCCGGGCCGCTTTCCGAAACCAGGTGATACGCAGGCATGATCTGATTGCCGGTCTGGACAATTTCCTGCAGCTTGCTTTTATAGTCGCACTGAATCACTTCAGAAGCGGCATTGTCGGACAGGATTTCTGCAAAACGGCTTTTGATAAATTTGAATGCCGCATAAAATCCGCCGTCCAGATAAATGGCCGCAATGACCGCTTCAAACGCATCGGCCAGAATAGAACTTTTTTCTCTGCCGCGGGTCTGAATCTCTCCTTTGCCCAGTTCCAGAAAACTGCCCAGATTCAGCATTCGGGCAATATCCGCCAATTGCATTTCATTCACCAGACCTGCACGCATCCGGGAAAGATTGCCTTCGGGCAGTGAGGGGTATTTCTGCATAAGCAGATGACCGACCACCAGATTCAGCACCGCATCCCCCAGAAATTCCAGTCTTTCGTTATTGCGCATATCGGAACGGGTCTGCTCGTTTACAAAAGAACTGTGGCGGCAGGCTTCTCTTAAAAGAGATTTATCTTTAAATTTATAAAAGAGTCTTTTTTCTAATTTTAAATAATCCATATTGCTGTTTATAAAGACGTGAAATAACGGCAGGGCCGTTGATGGGATTTCACAGATTTTCGGAAAAAATATCCGGAAAGATTTTCCGGATATTTTTTCTCAAAATCTGTTTTTTTTAATATCGGGATCTAACCGACAGTTTTTTCCGCTTATCTGATTTTATATGAAAATGCTGAATACTGTAATGTAACACGTTCTTTGAGAAAGGAGTGCGAAAATTATTTTTCGCCCAAGCTCCGAAGGAGCGCGGGCGAAAAACCGGCTTCGGCCTAAATTTTCGCACTCCGTACAGCCTGACTCGTTCCCGGACTCCGCCCCGTACACAGCATACCCCAGGGTGCGTTCGCGAAACGTAAGGCACCGCAGCAGAGACATTACGGTCATTTTCATGCTGTGACTGCTGATTACAGAAAACCGCTTTTCTCCAGGTCTCTGCGCACAGAATCCGGTACAAAAAAGCTGCCTCCGGCAATGCCCATCTGTATTCCGGGTTTTACGGCTCCGTGAAAATCCGTACCGCCGGTTTTTATCATATCCCAGCGGTCTGCCAGTCGGGCAAAATATGCAGTCTGTTCGGGCGAATGTTCGGGATACCAGACTTCAATGCCGCCCATTCCTTTTTCTTTCAGCTCCTTCACCATGTCTTCCAGGAGAAAATCCTTCACCGGTTTTAACAGACCGGGATGGGCCATCACCGGAACACCGCCAGCATTTCTTATCATATCAATGGTATCTGTATAAGAAATCCGGTATTTGTCTGCATAGGCCGCTTTGCCGTTGCCAATATATTTGTCAAAAGCCTCCTCCACAGAATTTACATAGCCTTTTGTCAGCATCAGCCCGGCAATATGGGGTCGTCCCGGAGGACTGTCCCCGGCATAGGCAAGGACTTCATCCTCCCGTATATCCATACCCAGATGCCTGAGTTTTTCCAGAATCAGGGGATTGCGTCTGTGTCTGGCCTGTCTCAGTATTTCCAGTTTCCGGTTCAGCGCGGTATTTTCCGGATCAATATTATATCCCAGGATGTGAAAACTGCCCGCACAGGGAAATTTTGCCGGGGAGGCCGCACTGATTTCCGTGCCGCTGATAAAACGCAGGGAAGGCGGAATCTCGGCCCTAAGGATTTCCCTTACACCGCTGACCGTATCATGATCCGTCAGGGAGATGATCTCCAGCCCGGTTTCAGCGGCTCCGCACAGGATTTCAGACGGCGTGAGGGTTCCGTCCGAAGCAGTGGAATGAATATGCAGGTCAATTTTGCAGCGTGTTCTGATTCCCGCTTTTTTATCCGGATTCATCCGCGCTACAGCCCCAGCGCCCTTTCCATGGCTTCTTCCCTGGTTTTGCAGTCAATACACTGGGTTGTCACCGGTCTTGCCTTGAGGCGTTCAATGGCAATATCCTCACCGCAGCTTTCACAGATACCGAAGGTATCGTTTTCAATGCGGTCCAGGGCTTTTTTAATCTTTTTTATCAGCTTGTTTTCCCTGTCCCGTATGCGGAGCATAAAATTCCGATCCGATTCCATAGAGGCCCGGTCAGTGGGATCGGGAAAATTCTCTTTTTGTGAAGTCATACCGGATACAGTATTATCAGCCTGACTTAAGAGTTCTTTCAGGCGGCTGTTCAAAAATGTTCTGAAATATTCAATATCTTTCTGTTTCATTTTTGATCCCCTGTTGCAAAATTTATATTTTCATATTTTTTTATATTTCGTATACTCAGCAGATTGAAAACATTCCGCAGGAGTGCAAAAAATGTATTTCCGCATAAGGGAACCCGCAGGTTCGGCCCTGCCGAAATACAGTTTTTGCACTCCGGGACATCTGTCAGGCCGCATCCGGGGAACCTTTTCCGTCTGCGGATACGGATAAAAATCCGCTGTTTCCAAATTTTCCGGTGTACCGCCGGGGTGAAAATGACGGGTGTCCGGAAGATATGTGAAACCGCAGCCGTTTCCGGGCGTATGCAATTCTGATGGATTCGTAAAAAGTCCGAAAATCAGGTTTTGACACATATTAACACTCTGATTTTATTAATAGCGATTTTTGAAATTTGGACTTTTTACCGATTCATCAATTTTGAAATATATAGTACTCCAATTTTGGTTTTTCCGGGCACAAAAACTGCTGTGTCCTGAAAACAGCACTTTTCTGACCTTTTTCAGCAGTTTTTCAGTCCGGAACGGTCATTTTTTCACAATCCGGACTGACAG
>JAABRU010000200.1 GCA_011390755.1 Desulfobacteraceae bacterium
AGGGTTATTTTTCTTAAGGCAGCAGTATTCAGAAAAAGACGTGCTAAACTGTAAGTTCAGCACTCCTTATTTTTCTTAAGGCAGCAGTATTCAGAAAAAGACGTGCTAAACTGTAAGTTCAGCACTCCGGTTTTTCTTAAGGCAGCAGTATTCAGAAAAAGACGTGCTAAACTGTAAGTTCAGCACTCCTTATTTTTCTTAAGGCAGCAGTATTGGGGGCAGGGAGGGGGGAGTGAAAAATTTTCGGGCTGCTGACATTGTGATTGCGGATCGCTATGATATATGTTTTCCCATAGTACAGACTGTTTTTATTGCTCAAACTGAGCATATACAGATTTGCGGAAATTAAATTTGATGAACCCGTAAAAAGTCAGATTTTTGAAAATCGCTGTTAATAAAATCGGCATATTAATGTGTATCAAAACCTGATTTTCCGACTTTTTACGAGATCGTCAAATTTCAGTTGTCAGTCCGGAAATACTATAGTGTTTAAGATAATTATTTTGGGGTGGCCCGGGGTAAGGAACAAATCCCGGCATCCTGAATCTGCTGGGGTTCGTTTTTCACCCCAACCTGCAGAAAACCCCAAATCTGCTTTCTTAAACACTGTACCCATGTATATTCTCAGTGATCCCGTTGTGACATTTAATTTCCGGAAGTCTGTAACTATGTTCAAACCTTTACGGATACAAGTGTCATGATAATTTCATCAACATACGGAATCGGATCCGGGACAAAAAAATTCGTAATCGTCAGGACGACAAGAAAAAAACATAAGAGAGGTTTCATAAATAATATCCTTTCATTTTTGAATGGGAAATGGGAGCAGAAATGCATTATGTACCATATCATATAGTCAGCAGGAAATAAAGTGCAGAGGAAGGGATCGTTCTTTTTTCACCGGAAGTATCCTGCCTGTCTGATTCATGAGCCGAGGAATCTGTTTCAGAAATTCATTGATAATTGAATATTGATGAACCCGTAAAAAGTCAGATTTTTGAAAATCACTGTTAATAAAATCGGCAGATTAACCTGTCATTCAAATTCTAACAAAACACTATTCCTGTCCCAGAATTTCATGTACCATGAGAGCCAGGTTTTTCATGGAAAAGGGTTTCTGAATGAAATGCACACCATTTTCCAGCACTCCCCGGTGCGTGATGACATTGGCTGTGTAACCGGACATAAACAGAACTTTAAGATTCGGTTTCAGCAGACTCAGGCGTTCAGCCAGCTCCCGGCCGTTCATTTCAGGCATGATAACGTCGGTAAGCAGCATGTTTATTTTGGTGATATGCGCCTCTGCCAGTCGGATGGCTTCATCCCTTGTGCCGGCTGTCAGTACAGTGTAGCCCTGCCTTTCGAGCATGGTTCTGATCAGATTCAGGATCACAGCCTCATCCTCCACGACCAGAATCGTCTTGCCATGACTTTTCGGGCTTTCAGTATAGATATTCTTCCGGGGCATGACAGCATCCCCCTCGTGGCATTGCAGGAAAATCCTGACAGTCGTGCCTTTTCCCGGTTTGCTGAAGACCCTGATTAAACCCTGGTTCTGTTTGACGATGCCATAGACCGTGGACAGTCCCAGTCCGGTGCCCCGCCCCACCCCCTTGGTGGTGAAAAAGGGCTCGAAAAGCCTGTCCCGGATTTTCTTGTCCATGCCGCAGCCGTCATCACTGACACGCAGCAGAACAAAATCCCCGGGAACAAAATCCGGATGGGCATCGCAGTATGTTTTGTCAAAGGTCACCCTGTCTGTTTCAATGGTGAGCCTGCCCCTGTGTCCGATAGCATCCCTGGCGTTTACACACAGATTGACCAGTATCTGGTCGAGCTGGGCCGGATCCATTCTGATTGGCCACAGGTTTGTTCCGGGCAGCCAGGTCAGTTCTATCTCCTCTCCGATGAGCCGCTGCAGGGTCCTGAGCATCTCCGCAAGGGTTTTGTTCAAATCAATCACTCTGGGCGCAATGGTCTGTTTGCGGGCGAAAGCCAGCAGTTTCCGGGTAATTTCGGTGGAACGGTTTGCTGCCCTGAGAATTGCTTCCAGATCGTCCTGTATCGGCCCGGGCGGATTCACCTTATCCAGAGCCAGTTCTGCGTAACCGATGATCACGGCGAGCATATTGTTGAAATCATGCGCCATACCGCCCGCGAGCTGCCCCACCGCGTCCATCTTCTGTGCATGGCGGAACTGTGACTCCAGGGAAATTTTTTCCGTGATGTCTTCAACCATCTCTATCACGGCACTGACCTCACCTGACGCGCTGAGGATCGGAGACGAAACAATGCGGCAGGTGCGCATTCCACCCGCCCGCTCTATTTGCATTGTTTCTTCATGAACAGTTCCGTCCCGCAGCGTCATGACTGCGGGGCAGTTGTCACACAGCTCCCCGCGCTGCGGGCTGTTGAACGCCCGGTAACAGAGGGGCCGCTGTCCCGGATTGACAGCGGGAAACCACACATGCATCTGGCGGTTCAGTTCAAGAACCTCCATTTTGGTACTGATGAGGGTCACGCCGATTCCGATATTATCCAGGATATTGCGCATTTTGGCCCCGCTCTCTTCCAGGGCTCTCTCCGTCTGCCTGCGGGCTGTGATGTCGCGGATATTGCATTGAATGACTCTGATGCTGTCCACCAGGTAAATATTGGAGACAAATTCCACTTCCACTGTTCGCCCGTCGCAGGTTTCCAGCGGCAGATGCTCATAACGGATGTATTCCCTGCTCTGCAGGGTTCTGAAGGCTTCCTTGGATGCGGCAATATCTTTGAATACACCAAGTTCCCAGATATGCTGCCCGTATAATGCATCATAAGAATATCCGAGCAGTTCCAAAAGGAAAGGATTGACATCCGCTATCTTTCCTGTATCGGCATCAAGAATCAGGATACCGTCTTTGGCCGATTCAAAAAGTCGCCGGTACCGCTTTTCAGATGCAAGCAGCGCATCCTCTGCAGTCTTCTTCTCCGGCAGGTTTTCTTCCCGCAGAGAAATCTGTCTGTTCAGTTCCAAACGGCTCCGGCCGGGCCGGTTTTCCATATTTGTGTCTGGCATTTTCACTGCCTCATAACTCATTTTACGCAGCACTTTCAAAAAATTGGGGCAAATCCGTTGATTTTTCCTGTAAGGACGTATTGCATACACTCCCGGACACCCCGCAATACGCCCTTGCAATGAGAAATCCCATTCATCAACAGATTTGACCCCTATCCAAAAAATTGGGAAATTATCCGCTTTCGCCGTCATTTCGGAGCATACATAAATCCATTAAATTCAGGCTGTTCCGGATACCGGCTCCCGCCGGTATGGCGATGGAGCCTGACAGAAAATCATAATCTGTTTTTGGAAAAGTATATCCGCATTCATCTTTTTATGGTGAGCGATTATGGCGCAGGCCACCCCATAATCGGAACCGTGCTGATGCTGTTCTTGGGGCTGCCCCTGATAACGCCGTCGCTGTAGGCCACATAAACCAGCACATTGCGATCCCGGTCGAAAAAGCGCACAACCTGAAGTTTTTTAAACGCGAGACTGCGGTGTTCGTCAAAGACACTTTCGCCGTCTTTAATTTCACCGACGATCTTGATCGGCCCGATCTGACGGCACGCGATACCGGCATCACTCGTGTCCTCGGCCACACCCAGTTCACCTTTTACCCCGCCTGTCTGCGCACGGGAAATATGGCAGGCAACGCCCTGAACTTTGGGGTCATCAAAACCGTCAACCACAATCCTGTCATTGGTTCCGAGCCAGCGGAAATTCGTGCTGACAGATCCGGTCGTGCCGCGTTCCGGACGGCTGAAAATCCACCATCCGAAAATCACAGCGAGCAAAAGAATTCCTCCGCCGAAAATAATTCCGATCCGTTTCATGATGATTTGCCTTTCCGGACTGCATCTGCCCCCGGTTTTGGCATCACCGGGGAAAGAGGCCGCAGAACAAAGTTCATAATATTCCGATCCCGGTGTCAGGGCTGCCGGATGAGACCTTTGGACTGAAGTTTATGCCGAAGCTGCTCCACGCGGCCCCGGTTGACACCCAGATCCCAGTAACCGGACTTGGCTGCCGCCCGGATCGAAATAATTCCGCTTGAAGGATCCAGCACGAGTTCGAGATCATCCGTAAAGCGGAAAATCCGACTTTTAAATATTGCGTGAATATAGGTTTCGTCAGCCCTGACAATGATGCTCCGGGGAATCGCTGCCACAACACTTTGTACTTCGAGCCAGTTTTTGCTGAGATCGGCTTTCAGATGAAAAACATCAATGTTATGCATTCTTTTATGTGCTTCCGTGGACACGCAATTGGGCTTATCGGGGCAGCTCTGAAGACATGAAGAGTCAATTCCGGCCCCATCCTCAGGACGAGCTGCCGGACATCCGGATATCAGCAGCATCGTCAGTCTTGTATTCATACAGAATTTGAAAGAATTATTCATGGAAAACTCCTTTCCGTTGTAACTGTTATCCGGTGCGGAAATTCTGCGGTTTCATCTCCCGACCCGAATTCCTGAGATGGGACCTATGATCCCAAAGAGACTCAGCAGCCAGAGAATCACCACAATAATCACCACGACATTCAGAATTTTCTTTATGGTGGACTGCATCGGTATGTAACTGTTAATCAGCCACAGAATCACCCCCACGACAATCAAAGTAATTACCAATTGAATCAAAGGCATATTTTTTCCTTTCCTGATTATTTTAAAATGCGAATGAAGGGTTAAATCCGATGTTGTAAAATCAGACATTTATGAAGTCAGTTCCGGAAGTCTGATTTTATAATCCCCTGTTTTTACTTCATCCGAAGTTTCTGACCTAAACTGAGTGATTCTCAGACCTGAAAATGATTTCCGACCTGAAATATCAGTGGCGCAGCAGTTTCCGTATTTTTACCCGCCGGGTGGAAAAGCCTAAAACAGGCATAGTGCTCTGTTTCATTTAAAATTGCAGGTCGGGTTAGCGAAGCGTAACCCGGCATTCGGATGTTCTGCTCCGAAATACCTGCACAATTTTAAGTGAAACAATGCAATAGTTCCGCTTATCAGACATTCAGCCGGTTTATCTGAAAAAAACCGCTCAATTTAGGTCTGACTCTTCTTTGGCATTTACAGTGTTCACCTTCCGGCAGGATTGCGCTGCTGCATCAGCCGGCGAATGTCCGCATTGCCTTCACAATATCCAGGATCGCCTCGTGCATACCCGCTGCCCCGGAGTCTGTTTCGGGTGTTTCTTTTTTCTCTGCCCGGTCCTGAACACCGGATTTGATCTTTTCCAGGTTTTGAACGTGTTTTTCAAACTGAAGGCGATTTTCTTCTTCCATCTCGCTGATGACATCAAAATTAATCTGACGCATGAGCTCATCCGCCTCTGCCATTAATTGTTCTACACTCTTTGATTCCATGTTCTCTGACATAATGTTTCCTTTCTGTTACGATTATTATTTTTGGTACATTTGTCTGTCAGGCACTGCCAAACTTTCAGTTTGGCACTCCATCGCTACATTTTTTTCAGGGAATCACCTTACATCCACAATTTTATCGGGGTTCGTTTTTCACCCCAACCTGCCGGAAAGTCCAAATCTGTTTTCCTAAACACTATATTACCATATTTATAAAGCAATCTTTGTGCCATATTTCAAAAACGCAGTCCTAATGTATTCATCATTCTGATTTTTTTAAAAAATAATTGATTGCAGCGTATTTACGGAATCGGCACTGGCAGTCACAAAAAAAAGGTCATATATTACCAAAGGTAATATATGACCTTTTCTCAAGTTCTCTTTGGCGTTCTATGCTCAATGCTGTTTCCTTAAGAAAAACCGGAGTGCTGAACTTACAGTTTAGCACGTTTTTTCTAAATAATTAGGTGTCAGGTGTTCGGTGTCAGGTGTTCGGTGTCAGGTGTTCGGTGTCAGGTGTTCGGTGTTCGGTGTCAGGTGTTCGGTGTCAGGTGTCAGGTGTCCGGTGTCAGGTGTCAGGTGTCCGGTGTCAGGTGTCCGGTGTCAGGTGTTCGGTGTCAGGTGTCCGGTGTCAGGTGTTCGGTGTCAGGTGTTCGGTGTTCGGTGTCAGGTGTCCGGTGTCAGGTTTCCCAAAGACCTCCTCCCTTGTCATAATCAGTTCGCCTGCGCTGAAAGTCCTGCAGGCGGGGCCGAAATAATCTCCGGTCTGATTTTCTCTAAGGGGATGCTGCCCAGCATGTTTACCTCATTTTTTTCCGCTTCAGTGAATTTGATAACAGATACTTTCAGCAATTGTGATTCTGACAGTTCCTTATCCATATCCAGTTGAAAGCGTACAGGCCCCCGGTATTGCTGATTTTCACCAAAGCGGGTATGAAGCGCGTATGCAGAAGCGGGATCTGACCATGATGTTGCAATGGCAACATGTCCTTTGGGAAAGGGAGCCACTTCCGCATCTGTATAATCCAGCGGTGCAAGCGCGACTTCCGGCTCCACCAGATCATCCCGTTCACCGTAACAGATCAGCCATTTTATCCCCTTTTCCCGGATTCCCCTGAAATTCAGGCTTCTGTCAAACAGTCTGACCGGCAGGGTTCCGTCTTTTGTGACCGGGATATTATAAGACGCAAAACTCATTTCCGTGATACTCAGGGGGATATCCGCGCGATCATTTTCCAACCAGTAATTAATGGCTGCTGCAGTTTTGCTGATTTTCACCCTGTCACCGTTGCTGGTGCTGAGCATCACCATATCCCGGATAAAAGCCGGAACCGGCCCCTCACTTTCTATGCTTTTGAGTTTGTAAACCCATGCCATCAGCTTTCCGTCCGCCACCCTGTTTCCGTTGGGCAGGGTTTTTGTTCCATAAGCAAGATTATTGAAAGATTTTGGAAGATTTTCCAGAAAACCGGCCAGATTTCTGCTCCGGGTTCCATCCATTGGAGAAACACAGGTAATCAGGGCATCCACAAGACCGTCCAGTTCTCCGGAAAGAATATTGCACACTGCGGAAAAACCGCCCTGACAATATCCGTTCAGTGTTACAGGTTTTCCGTGTCTGGCACTGATGATTTCGCAGAAATACCGGGTATCCAGAGCGTCATCTTCCCCTTTCATCACCTGAACCGCGGGGGTTGTGCTTATGTCTTTCAGTATCCGGATATAGGTGGGAATCGCCATGTTGGCATAGCAATGTGCATAGCTCCGGTTGTCTCCGGGCAGGAAGCCCAGTATATTCGCTCCAAGCACATAAGGCGGAAGGATAAGGATCGGCTTGGCATCCTCCCGGATTTTCACACTGCTGTCTGTCGGATATATCTGATAAAGGATAAACCGGTCGGTCTCCGCTGTTTTTATATCTCTGCCGCGTTCAAAATGAAATCCGAATTCAGGCTCAACATCCCTGATGGCCTTTGGATAAACATTTGCCACCGAATCCATCATCCTTGACTGACGGGCATTATATGCTTCCATACTGTCGCCTTCCAGATTCAGAACAGTGTTGACCCATGCGTTCGCGGCTTTTGGCATTTCCCGATTACTGTAGTCGCTGACTGCCTTCATACTGCCCGTAAAATAGCGGGTGCAGATATCCATGTTGAACGCAAAAAGATCCATATAAGACTGGAAACTCTCCATCGGGGAAGCGTTCTGAACTCTTACCTGCCCGGCATTGGAAAAATATTCTGCCGCAAGCTGAAAAGGTGTCATAAAATCATTAAAATATTTCGAAAAACCGGTAAGATAATTCTGACAGACGTTTAAGTGATCTGTCATTATCTCAATGGGCGATACCATTTTTTCCGGTGAATTCCGATATCCGCTGTTTGTATCCGTAAAATTCGTCATTGTAACCTCCGTATGTGTAACCTCCATATGGCAAAATTTCTCTATAACATATCCGATACCCCATAACAGATTAAAAAATTAATAAATTCAAACATGTAATACATATGACAGATGCATCGTCAGTACGGTTGCAGCAAACCGGAGTCCTATCTCCTGTGAAAACTTCAGTTCCGGCGGCATTCATGTTCCAATGGAAAAATGAACAGTTTTCAGGACAATTCATTCATTGATAATTTTATATAGAGCAATCATTGTGCCAGACTGCCACACTCCGGTGTAACATGCCATATCCTTCTGATTTTCAATAATAATTTCTTAAAATAAATTTGCAGGCTGTCGTTAACCATTATATAAAAACGGTTATATCCGGCATATGGTCATATATGACCTGAACAGGCAGGTCTTATCACGGCATCAGGATGAAGACTTAGGAATGAAAATTAAATAACATAATGTTTTCCGAACCGCAGAGACAAGGCATGCCTTGTCTCTGCAGCTTCAGAACGGGGTGTTATTAAATTCGTATTCCTTAATATTCATGGATTTGCCGAAATCATTATGCAGATTGAACGGGATGGGAATTTACGGTGTGTATTTTAACCGCGAATCACATGAAAATAATGATTGAAAATTCATGTGATTCGCGGTTAATTTTATGGCAGAACCTCAGGTTCGGTAACAAGCAGTTGGGCAAATTCATCCGCGGCCAGGGGGTGACTGAAATGAAAGCCCTGCCCTTCGTCACAATGATGCGTCCGGAGGAACGCGAGCTGTTCCTGTGTTTCCACTCCTTCGGCAATGACCCGCAGTCTGAGGTTTCTCCCCATTCCGATTACCGCACTCACGATGGTTGCATCACTCGGATCGCTGGTCATATCGCACACGAAAGACTGGTCAATCTTCAGGGAACTGATGGGGAATCGCTTCAGATAACTCAGGCTAGAATAACCCGTGCCAAAGTCATCAATGGCAATCTTCACCCCCATAACCCTGAGTGATTCAAGCACCGACATGGAGGACTCGGCATCGTGCATGAGGATGCTTTCCGTGAGTTCCAGTTCGAGATAGTGCGGCGGCAGACCGGTCTCTTTCAGGATCAGGGCAACGCCATCCGAAAAGTTTTTGTGCCTGCATTCCAGCGCGGAAATATTGACTGCCACGGGCACGGCGCGCAGGCCCGAATCCAGCCATTCCCGAACCTGCCTGCACACTTCGCGCAGCACCCACTGACCGATCGGCACAATGAGACCGCATTCTTCCGCGATTGGCACAAACTTCAGGGGACCTACGAGTCCGAGATCCGGATCCATCCAGCGGATAAGTGCCTCTGCGCCGGTCATCTCACCTGAGGCAATATCTATCTGGGGCTGGTAATGCAGCAGAAATTCTCCCTGATCCAAAGCCCGGCGCAGACTGCTTTCGATGAACAGCCGCCGGACCGCGCGGGTGTTCATGTCTGCCATAAAAAATCTGAAGTTGTTGCGGCCGCTTGTCTTGGCATGATACATCGCGGTGTCTGCGTTCTGCATCACGGTTTCCACACTGATGCTGTCATCCGGATAAACACTGATGCCGATGCTCAGGGTGACATGGAGTTCGTGTACGCCGATCCGGTGCGGCATAAGGAACGCGGCGAGCAGCTTTTCCGCAACGTCTGCCGCGTCCCGGGCCTGTTCCATTTCGGACAGCAGTATTACGAATTCGTCACCGCCCTGGCGGCATACTGTGTCGCTGCCGCGCACACACCCTGTCAGCCGCTCCCCAACCGATTGAAGCAGTTGGTCTCCGACCGCATGGCCCAGCGAATCGTTGATGTGTTTGAAAAAATCCAGGTCCAGAAACAGCAGTCCGACCCGCTTGCTGTGACGGCGGGCCAGCCGGATTGCCTGGGAAAGCCGTTCTGTCAGCAGCGCCCGATTGGGCAGACCCGTGAGAAAATCGTGCCGGGCCATATGGGACATCTTCTGTGTCATGGCCCGTGACTGACTGACATCGTGGAACACGATTACTGCACCGGCAACCCGGCCATCCCGGTTGTGGATGGGTGCTGCGGAATCCTCAATGGAGGACTCGGACCCGTCACGGCGGATCAGCACACAGTCCGCGGCCAGCCCCACAATACTGTCCTCCCGTATGGCGCGCAGCGCGGGACTTACAGCGGCCTGGCGTGTACTGCCGTCTATGATTCTGAACACCTCTGAAATGGGTCGGCCCAGCGCGTCCTCACAGGACCAGCCGGTCATGGTCTCTGCCACCAGATTCAGATAGGTCACATTGCCCTTGATGTCGGTGGTCAGCACTGCGTCACCGATTGAGTTGAGTGTAACCTGCGCGCGTTCCTTTTCCTCGAACAATGCCTCTTCCGCGGCCTGCAGCACGAAATCCATTGATTTGCGCTCCGAAATATCCTCAAC
The DNA here is from genome assembly GCA_011390755.1 of Desulfobacteraceae bacterium. Classification (GTDB taxonomy): domain Bacteria; phylum Desulfobacterota; class Desulfobacteria; order Desulfobacterales; family Desulfococcaceae; genus JAABRU01. Next base: position 10,231 of record JAABRU010000200.1, read on the forward strand.
AGTCTGCACATGGCCGTTCGGTTCCATCCCGTCCCGCATGGCGGCCCTGGTGATGCGGGTCCATACAATTCTACCGTCTTCCCGCAGAAAGCGGAACTCGGTCTGAAATGGCGAATGATCCTGCACTGCGGTGTTCCATTCGGCAAGGACACGCTGACGATCCTCCGGGTGGATCGCAATACTCCAGTTCGTACCCATAGTCTGTTCAAATGTCAGCCCCGATATTTTGTGATAGGCAGCGTTGGTATATACACAGCCGCCCTGTTCATCGGAGACAAAGATGCCCAGGGGCGAGGCATCGCTCATTGCACGGAAACGCGCCTCACTGTCCCGCAGCGCGTCCCGTGCTGCCCTGTGCTCAACCACATAACGCAGGGCACGCGACAGCCAGTGGGGGTCAACACTGCCTTTGGCAAGGTAGTCATATGCGCCGTGCTGCACAGCCTGCCGTGCAGTTTCTTCATCCCTGGCCTCGGTCAGAACCAGAATCAGGGCATTGGGCGCGGACTGGAACACCCGATCAAATGCCTCAATACCCTGGCAGTCGGGCAGGGTGAGATCAAGCAGTACCACATCAGCAACTTTCCGGCCCAGCCGTGCGAGGACATCGGAGAGTCGCGTCACCCATTCAACCTGAAAGGATTTGTTTTCCGTGTCAGCAAGCGCTCTCCGGATTTTTCCGGCATCAGCAGGATCATCTTCGGCAAGAAGCACGGTGATCGGGGTATCCCTGATGGCATGGCTGTTCATGGGGACAGAGTTGATTCCGGTCAGGCCGGGCAAAAGACTCCCGCCGCGATGCTGATCCGTTTCAGCGTCCATTTCCTTTACTGTCGGCAGTCTGCTGACAATTTTATTTTCCATAACATGATATCCTCTATATGAAGACTCCCCCGTTTCGCTCCAATGCCATTGACGTATAGCCGGAAATGATTCATCCGGACTCCCGAAGGGAATCCTTTGCTTCAATCATTTGAAAATCGGACTGTTTTCCGGCTTTTCCGCAGGCACCCGCAACGGCAGCACGGAGCGGTTTCAATATCCTGAGCGGATTGCAGTGTCTCATTGTTTTTTCTTATTTTAAAAATGAAATGCCCGGCAGAACTTACAGATCTGCCGGGCATTTTTGGCTTTGCCATGTGTTATGCAGCCCTTTCAAAAATCAGGAATTCTTTCTGATCTGACTTCACTGCTTTGCATTATCAGTCTTCAATATTTGTGCCAGTATTCCGTTTTTTTAATAAATTCTTATTTATCCTATTGATTTGTTTATAATTAATTAGTTGGAAAAGCATTTGCAGGACTGTCATTGAACGTCATCTGCATCATATAAAAAAAGGTCACATACGACACAAGGTCATATAAAACCTTTATCCCCGGTCTTCTTCGTATTACTTTTATCCCCGTCTCCCTGTCCTTTCTTCTTACCGCTCCCATCTTACGGTTTGCCCCCCGGTTTTGTTTTTGCACGGAGAAAATAAAAAGTCCCGGAGAGACGGTGCATACCGGCCCGAAAATTCATTTCCGGGCGGTCAGCGGGATAATTATTTTTTTCCGAATCCCCAAGGCCGGACACTATTATCCGCAGATTACGCAGATTGTTTTCGGAAAACCTGAGGGAAATGTTTTGCAGGTCGGTAATTCCGGAGGGACCTAAGATACAGTGTTTAAAAAAACAGTATTGAAGAACAGATTTACAAATAATTCAAGTAATAAATTGGGTACAGGTAAACTTCTGTTGAGAATTCTGTCCCTTTCAGACATTTTTTTATTTTATTTCCCTGATGTTTTTTTCCTGAACTTGCGCAGCTATTTTGCGGTTTAATCATTTTAACTACCTGAAACAATAATATATTATGTCTATATTTATCCAAATAAGTATTTTTGGATATGTTGTAATTTCAATATGTTAAAGATTTGTA
>JAABRU010000001.1 GCA_011390755.1 Desulfobacteraceae bacterium
AACAGGCCTTTGCTACCAATGATACGGATGAGGGACGTATTCTGAACCGGCGCGCCGAATTTAAACGGCTGCAATAGGGGAAGATGTATCCGGGGCCGCTCCGGCGGTCCCGGTTCCGTGATGAAACAATTGTATCGGCAGCCCCGATGCCCGATAAAATTTGAAATGCCAATGAAGAGTCAGAAACTTCGGATGAAATAAAAACAGGGTGTTATAAAGACAGATTTCCGGAACTGATTTTATAAGCATCGGATTTAACTCTTTATTGGCATTTGAAGAGGTGCTTTTGCCGTAAGCGGTGCAGCGACTATGGGCGATAAGCCGGGTCGCTTCCCTTACAGTCAGATGAAACGGAGTTCTTATGGGACTGTTCTTTTCGGCTGATGAAGAATGAAAAAATGGGGTAAAAGGACGCTGGTTGCCGGTGGCATTGCGGCAGCGCTGATGCTTGCGGCAGTGCTGTGTATCCCCGCATTTTTTGATATCCGGCAATATAAACCGCAGATTGAAGCGCAGATTTCCCGGGGATTGGGGCTTCCTGTGTATCTGAAAGGGGATCTGGAAGTATCGCTGTTTCCCTGGATCGGTTTTTCTGCTGCGGAGCTTTGTGCAGACAATCCCCCGGGGTTTGAGGAAAAAGAATTTTTCCGCATCCGTGTTTTGGAAGCCCGGCTGGAATTTTTACCGCTTCTGTCCAAAAAGATCCGGGTTGGCCGTATTGTTTTGCAGGAACCTGTACTTGTTCTTGAAAAAAATGCGGACGGCCGGGGAAACTGGGAAACATTGGGGAAAAAAAGAGAATCAGAAGACAGTCCTTCCGAATCCGAAGACAAATCCGCAGGGCCGCGGTTTGCAGCTTTTTCAATTGATGCCTTCTCCATTGGCAAAGGTCGTGTTCTGTGGATTGATGCGGAGGGCAAAAGTCGCCGGGATATTTCGGATCTGAATCTGCAGATCAAAGATATATCTGCTGAAAATTCAGTTCCTTTTTCTCTTTCCGCGCAGGCGGACGGACAGGCTGTCCGTCTGGACGGCAGCATCGGCCCGCAGGAGAAGGGAAAAGGCAAAATTCCTTTTGTTTTTTCCTGTTCCGCCGCGCAACTGCCGAATCTTCACCTGAGCGGATATGCTGAAAATCTGCTGCAGAGCCCTTCTGCTGAAATCCGTGCGGAACTGGCCGCTTTTTCTCCCCGGAAATTTCTGACCGCCTGGAATATTCCCCTTGATCTGCCTGTTCCCGAAGACCGGTTTGCGCATTTTGCTTTCAAAGGGCGGATAAAAGGGAATGCGGACAGTGTGTCCGTGGAAGAAGGCGAGGCGGAAGTGGATGCGTCCCGTCTGAGTTTTTCTTTCCGGGCAGATCATATACAGACACTGATACATATGCTCAAATCCGGCACAAAGGAAAATGGGGAGCCGAATCCTTCCCTGGTGCTTGGACTGAAAGCAGACCGTTTTGAACCGGAACCTTATTTTTTGCAAAAAGCGCAGAAAAATGCCGGAACCAAAACCGGCAGCAGAGAAAAAACACAAATGAACGGACAGACTTCCTATGAATCCCTGCTGCATCACCTGGAGATGTCTGTAACAGCACAGGTGGGACGTTTAAAAACTTCTCTCGGACTTTTTGAGAACGCGGATTTGACTTTCCGAAGCAGGGAAGGAAAAGCCGAACTGGATATTGCTTCCGAGAGAAACGGGCGCGCACTCTCTTTGAAAACCCTGGCCGGTCCTTTGAAAAAGGGAAATCTGGTTTTTGAAAGCAGTCTTGTATCACAGGACCTGCGGGCAGAAATCAAAGGCCGGCTTGCAAAGGTATTCCGGGAGACAGAAGCGGACATGTCCCTCACACTGGCTGCTTTTTCTCCGAGAAAGCTCCTGCATGATTTTCAAATTCCTTTCCCGGTGAAAGGCAGATCTTCCGAAACCTTTGAAAAGATGTCTTTTTCCGGAAACATCAAAGCGGGGAAAAATGCACTGGCTGTTTCCCGGGGCCGATTGCTTCTGGACAGTTCTGTTTTGGATTTTTCTTTTCAGGGCAGAAATCTGTCTGCGTCACCGGATATCCGCTTTGAGGGAACACTGGATCGCGTGGATATAAATCCCTATCTGCCCCCGGAGGACAATGCAGGAACCGGAGCGGAAATCAGCAAATCCTCCGAAGCGGAAGCCGTGAATTATGCACCCTTCCGCAAACTGTCTCTGGAAGGCGGTCTGCGCGTCGGACACCTGCGGGCAGGGAAAACACAGATGCAGAATCTGACCCTTCGCATAAACGCCCGGAAAGGTGTTTTTCGCATAGATCCTTTCACCGCAAATCTGTATGAAGGCAGGATGCAGCTCCGGGGCACCGGGGATCTGCGCGAAAATGTGCCTGTTGCAGATTTGTTTTTGGATGTACAGGGGCTTCAGGTTCATCCCCTGCTTGCAGACATTCTGGAAAAAGATTTTCTGGAAGGCAGGACCCTGGCAAATATACGTCTGGGATGGAAAGGGGACCGTCCGGAACAGATACGGGAAAATCTGGACGGGGAAGGCACAGTTCTTTTTACGGACGGTGCCATCCGGGGGATTGATCTGGGCAAAATGGTGCGTAATATTGACAGGGCATTTGATACCGGGCTGCTTCAGGGGGCATCCGGCAATGAACGTACTGATTTTTCTGAACTGGAAGGCCGTTTTGATATACAAAAGGGTCTGGTGAATATTTCAGATATTTCTTTTGTTTCCCCTTTTCTCCGGGCAGCAGGCAGCGGTACGGCAGACCTGAAAACGGAAAAACTGGATTTCCGGCTGAGGCCCGAATTTGTTGCGACGGTGACGGCAAAGGGGGATCCGCGGCAGCATAAAGGTGTCATGTTTCCGGTGATAATCAGCGGTACATTTGACAAAGCAGTTTTCCTGCCGGATTTGCGGGGCATTATCCGCATGGTTCCCAAAGAAAGGGTCACGGAGATACTCAAAGACCCGGAAAAAGGATTGGATACACTCAGGGATACGCTTGGGGATATTCTGAAAACCGGAAAAAAGAAGGAGAAAAAGGAACCGGAAGAAAAGGAAAAATCTGCAGCCCCGGCAGAAGAAAAAATCGGAGATTTCCTGAAAAAACTGCCGTTCGGGCAGTAGATTTTGAACATGGGGTTTCATTACCGCGGATACGGCGGAAGATAATAAATGTAAATTCCGGAAAAAAACGTAACCTTTCTTCTTGCCTGATTTTGCGTTTTATTTTATAAAATACATCCGGAAGGAGGTGGTCTTAAAGGTTCAGGTTTTGTACTTATTAGGAAAATAGATGAAAAAGATGAAAAAACTGATTAATTAAAGGAGGAAAGATGAAAAAAGTTATTGTATTGCTCTGCGCGGTTCTCTGCGTGAGTCTGCCGGCATTTGCCCTTGAACTGACCCCGGAGGCATCCGGTAAAATCATGGACAAAATCACCGCGTACAGTCCGGATACCATTAATGCAATTCTGGAAGCCCAGGGACTGACACTGAGCCCGGAAGCCGCGGCCGGTGTTCCTGCGACATATGCCAGGGTAAAAGACGGCAAAGTCGTGTTCAGCGGCAAATCAACGGCATTCTCTCCGGTTGATTTTGATAAAATTTTAAAGGCCTACGGTCTGCTGGATCTGTCTCCGGAAGTTGTGGAGGCCAAACTGGGCGGAACCGATTATGCCAAAGTTTCCGATGGAAAAGTTGTGCTGGGGACAAAATCGGCTGCTTACGGCGGAGATACATTCAAGGCAATTCTGTCTTCCTATGAACTGCCCGGAACACCTGTGGCCGAGGTAACACCGACCCCGGCACCCACCCCGACCCCCACACCGACACCGCCTCCTGTGGATACGGATGAGGACAAAGACAGTGTGCCGGATGAGGTGGACAGATGTCCCGGAACACCCCCGGGGGCCAGAGTGGACGAAAGAGGCTGCTGGGTACTTTATATCAACTTTGATTTTGATAAATCGGTGGTCAAATCCCCCTATTATCCGGCCCTGAATGAAGTGGTTCAGATACTGAACCAGTATCCGGAACTGAAACTGGAAGTCGAAGGCCATACCGACAGCATCGGTTCGGACAGATATAACCAGGGACTTTCCGAAAGACGGGCAAAAGCCGTCAAAGATTATCTGGTCAACAGAGGCGGTATCCATCCTTCCCGTCTGGAAAGTGCGGGATACGGCGAAAGCAGACCCGCTGCGACCAACGCAACCAAAGAGGGACGGGCCAAAAACCGTCGTGTGGAACTGACACCGAAATAATCAATCCGCTTTGATACGGATGAAATACATCATCCGGGATGAATTTACCGGCCCGGATGATTTTTTCTGCAAAGAAACAGATACCTCCGCAGGTGCATCAGATGTGCATTCCGCGGAGGTATTTTTTTGCCTATGAAAATAATTATAGTTTTTAGGAGTTACGCAGTTGAATTTTAACTGTTTGAATTTATTATATGCCTTAAAAAATGGCAGTCAATAAAAACAGCAGATTATATTTCAACTGCGTAAGTCCTAGTTTTATTGAACTGTTTTGTTTTGACATTTTCCATTTCAGCATATAAAATCAGATAGTGGGTCAAATCCCTTGAAAATCCCCCTCCCTCAGAGGAGGGGAGACCGTCATCAGCGGATTTGACCCACTACCTGAAATCATATAGTGCATTGTCAACTTTGAATCTGTGACTTCAGTTGCACTGAAACATCTGAATTTTTGGTAAAATCCGGTGTTTTAACCCATAATTTCAAATTTGACAAAGCAATAGTGCATTGTTTCACTTAAAATTGATGAATCGGTAAAAAGTCCAAATTTCAAAAATCGCTATTAATAAAATCAGAGTGTTAATATGTATCAAAACCTGATTTCCGGACTTTTTACGAGACCATCAGAATTGTGCAGGTATTTCGGAGCAGAACACCCGAATGCCGGGTTACGCTTCGCTAACCCGACCTGCAGTTTTAAATGAAACAGAGCAATAGAATTATTTTACAAAAATCTTTTTTTGGAAATTTGATGGTTTTGTAAAAAGTCAGTACCGGACATTTTGCCTGAATTATTCATAAATTCACTTTTTACTGTAAATTCGGGATATGCCAAAAAAACGGGTTGTAAAGCCGTTTTCTGAATTTTTTATTTATCAGTAATATATCCTGATTTTGGCGGGACGTATGAATAATGCAGGTTTGACCACAATATATTGCTGTAAAATGCTGATACAGCGGCATTATAATGTGGCAGATTTTTTTCTGACCGGCTTTTTACGGATTCATCAAATTTGATGGTCTCGTAAAAAGTCCGATAATCAGGTTTTGACAGATATTAACGCTCTGATTTTATTGATAGCGTTTTTTGAAATTTGGACTTTTTACCGATTCATCAAATTTTACTCTCGGAATTAATATTAACAAATGCAGGAGGTACTCACTATGCGGAACAAATCCACAAAAAATTTGTTTGTTGTCCTAATGATTCTTTTCATCAGTGCCTGTGCAGCACATCAGAAAAAACCGGTATTCCCGATTCATGATCTGAATCCGCCCGTACAGTCCGGAAAATTTGTACAGTCTCTTGATAATTTTCTGGTGATTCTGGACACTTCCGATTCCATGTCCGGAACATATGCGGGAAAACAGAAATTTGAAACTGCACGGGAAACTGCCGTGCATATGAACCGGGCAATTCCGGAAATTAATCTGCTTGGGGGTCTGCGAATTTACGGGAATACGCCTTCGGGAAATGAAACGGAGCTGACCTACGGTTTTTCCGGCTACACAATGGCCAGAACCATGGAGGACGCGTTATATGAAGTTCCCGGCCCGGGCGGCAAAAGCCCTATGGGAACCGCGATTCAGAGAGCAGCAGAAGATCTGAAACCCTTACAGGGAAAAAGCGCAGTGATTCTTTTCAGTGACGGGAATGTGACGGATGATCCGCTCACAGCGGCAAAGGCAATGAAAAGAGATCTGGGGGAAAATGTCTGCATTTATACAGTGCATATCGGTGACAATGCGGACGGCAGGCGGAAAATGGAAGAAATATTCCTTGCCGGGGAATGCGGATTTGCGGAAAAAGCAGAAAATATGCAGTCTGCCGCGGAGATGGCCGCTTTTGTAAGAAAGGTTTTTCTTTCTCCGGTGGGAGAGATAACAGAACCGGTGGTGGTAAAAGAAGAAATCAAACCTGTCCCGATCCCTTCGGATACAGATTCCGACGGGGACGGTGTGCCAGATGGGAATGATGCCTGTCCGGAAACGCCCCGGGGCGTGCGCGTGGATGAAAGAGGATGCTGGATTATTGAAAATATTCTTTTTGAATATGATAAAACCGAGATTCGTCCTGAATATTTCACGCTTCTGGAGCAATTGGCGGATGTGCTGAAAACAAATCCGGCTTTAGAGCTTAAGATTGAAGGACATACGGATAATGTGGGTTCTGCCGGATATAATCAGACACTGTCGGAAAAAAGAGCCCTGGCTGTAAAATCTTTCCTTATAAAAGAAGGCGTAATGCCTGAAACACTGGAAAGTATCGCTTACGGATATTCCCGTCCCGCCGCCCCCAATGATACGGAAGAAGGGCGGAAACTGAACCGGAGAGTGGAGCTGGAACCCATGCAGGTGAAATAAGGACTTCGGGAAAAGAATCTGCCCCGAAGCAGGTTAAGATTCCCCTCCCCCGGGGAGTTGCAGGGGCGTATTGCATACGCCCCTGCAACCTTCGTTAACAGTATTGTTCCCTGGGGGAGGGGCGCAAACCGCGTATTATCTGTCCTGCGCCTTTTTCAGGGAGGCGGCAATAAATGCGGAAAACAGGGGGTGCGGTTTCATGGGGCGGGATTTGAATTCCGGATGAAACTGGCAGCCCAGAAACCAGGGATGATCTTTCACTTCAATCATTTCCACCAGTTCTCCGTCCGGGGAAGTACCGCTGATGACCATGCCGTTTTCTTCCAGTTTTTTCCGGTAGGCATTATTGAACTCATAGCGGTGGCGGTGCCGTTCGGAGATTTCATCCGTCTGATAGGCCGCAAACGCCAGTGTGCCTTTTATCAGGCGGCAGGGATAGGCCCCCAGGCGCATGGTTCCGCCTTTATCGGAATGAATGTCACGGGTCTGAAGGGTCTGGGTCTGTTCATCAAACCATTCTTTCATAAGATAAATGACGGGCTGCGGCGTATCCTGCTCAAATTCCTCTCCATGTGCTTTTTCCATTCCGGCAGCATTTTTTGCAAATTCAATCACGGCGATATGCATTCCCAGGCAGATTCCGAAATAGGGAATCTGCTTTTCCCGCGCATAAGCGGCCGCGCAGATTTTTCCCTCAATGCCGCGGGAACCGAAACCGCCCGGCACCAGGATGCCGTCAACGGCTGAAAGTTTTTCCGCACAGTTTTCCGGGCGGATCTTTTCCGAATCCACAAATTTCAGATGCACTTTGCACTTATTGGCCACACCTCCGTGATACAGGGCCTCATTCAGACTTTTATAGGATTCCGTCAGGTTCACATATTTGCCGACAATGGCAATGCTGACAGCATGTTGGGGAGATTTGTACTGGCGGACAAATTCTTCCCAGGATTCCAGTCGGGGAGAACGGGTCCAGATATGCAGTTTTTCCACAATCCGATCATCCAGTCCCTCCCTGTGAAAACCCAGGGGAACTTCGTAAATGCAGTCCACATCTTTGGCGGTTATCACCGATTTCTGATCCACATTGCAGAAAAGGGCTATTTTGGATTTGATTTCTTCGGAAAGAGAATGCATGGTCCGGCAAAGCAGAATGTCGGGCTGTATGCCGATGCCCCGCAGCTCTTTGACACTGTGCTGGGTGGGTTTGGTTTTTACCTCTCCGGCCGTAGCGATATAGGGGACCAGGGTCAGGTGAATATATAAAACATTTTCTTTTCCGGCATCGGCCTGAAACTGGCGGATGGCTTCCAGAAAAGGAAGACTTTCAATGTCGCCGATGGTTCCGCCGATTTCCACAATAACAATATCCACCCCTTCCGAGACCTGGCGGATGCTGTGTTTGATTTCATCGGTAACATGGGGAATGACCTGTACGGTTCCCCCCAGATAATCCCCTCTCCGCTCTTTGCTGATGACCGAATGGTAGATTCTGCCGCTGGTGAAATTGTTTTTCCGGCTCATGACTGCACATGTGAATCTTTCATAATGTCCCAGATCCAGATCGGTTTCCGCCCCGTCATCTGTGACAAAAACTTCTCCGTGCTGAAAGGGATTCATGGTTCCGGGATCCACATTGATATAAGGATCCAGTTTCTGAATGGTAACACTGAGTCCCCGGCTTTCCAGCAGGGCGCCGATGGCAGCCGAAGCCAGTCCCTTGCCCAATGATGACAGGACACCGCCGGTTACAAAAATAAATTTCGAGTTGGAAGACATTGCTTTCCCCGTTAAAAGAATCGGAAGCCGGAGTAAAAAAACCGGATTCCGATTGTTTCTGTTCCCCGGCGTGCATCATAAATTTTTTATGTAAATGCCCGGAACAATATATATCCCCTGTTTTTGAAAGGGGGATACGGTCCGGCATATCTCACGAGGGAGCCGGAATCCCCCTTTTTCAAAGGGGACTTTCACCGGATTTTATGACTGCCGGGTTCCCTGATTAATCGGTCATCCCAAATACCGTATCGGAAAATAAGGCACCGTTCCCCAGTTCTTCTTCAATGCGGATCAGCTGATTGTATTTGGCAACCCGGTCTGTGCGGGAAAGAGAGCCGGTTTTGATCTGTCCGGCGTTTATTCCCACAGAAAGATCGGCAATAAAGGTATCTTCTGTTTCACCGGAACGGTGGGAAATCACCGTGGTATATCCGTTATCCTTTGCCATTGCAATGGTTTGCAGGGTTTCCGATACCGTGCCGATCTGGTTGAGTTTGATGAGGATGGAGTTGGCAATGCCGTTTTCAATGCCTTCGGCAAAAATCTGCGGGTTGGTGACAAAAATATCATCTCCCACCAGCTGGACTCCCATGTCCAGTTTTTCCGTCATCAGCGCCCATCCCTCCCAATCTCCCTCGGCCAGACCGTCCTCTATGGAAAGGATGGGATATTTGTCTGTCAGTTCGCCGTAATAATCAATCATTTCCGCAGCAGAAAGGGATTTGTTTTCCGAAGCCAGAATGTATTTCCCCTCTTTGTAAAATTCACTGGCCGCGGCATCCAGTGCCAGACCGATGTCCTGCCCCGGCACATAACCGGCAGTCTCAATTGCCTGCATAATCAGCTGAATGGCGGCTTCATTGGATTCCAGATTCGGTGCAAAACCGCCTTCATCCCCCACAGCCGTATTCAGATTTTTCCCTTTGAGTATTTTTTTCAGTGCATGAAAGGTTTCTGCCCCCATACGGACCGACTGGGCAATGGATTCCGCACCGAAGGGAATAATCATAAATTCCTGAATGTCCAGATTATTGGCAGCATGTGCACCGCCGTTGATTACATTCATCATGGGAACGGGAAGACAGCGGGCACTGATTCCGCCCAGATATTTGTACAAAGGCATGGCATATGCCTGGGCTGCGGCCCTGGTCGCGGCCATGGATACGGCCAGGATGGCATTGGCCCCCAGTTTGGATTTGTTCCCTGTGCCGTCCAGTTCTATCATATGCAGATCCAGGGCAAACTGATCGGCTGCATCCATGCCTTCAATGGCCGGGGCGATAATATTCATGACATTTTTTACCGCCTGCACAACCCCCTTTCCCATGTAACGTCTGTCTTCGGTATCCCGCAGCTCCAAAGCCTCCCGCTGACCGGTGGACGCTCCGGAGGGAACGATGGCCCGGCCCATGGCACCGCAGGCCAGATGCATATCCACCTCTACAGTGGGATTGCCTCTGGAATCCAGCACTTCTCTTGCTTTTACATCAACGATTTCAGTCATTTTTCTAATCTCCTGTTTTTTATATTTCTGATGTTAAAAAGAATGCGGTTCCCTCATTCCTGATGTCCCCGGAAACCGCAGAAAACATGGTGCAACAATTTTAATGAACCCTGAAAAAGCCAGAAACCCGTCGCTCCGGTCAAAGCCGGAGTCCGGAACCGGCTGAAAATACCGGATTCCTGCTTTGGCCGGACTGAGCAGAAATTTGAAATCCGGACTTTTTGCAGAATTATCCATCTTGATAAAAAAACAAAGAAATGTTACTCTCCCTGTCCGATGATGTCAAGATGCGGATGAATCTTCATCCGTGTATTTGAAAATATGATTAGCAGAGGTAGGAAATGAAAGCAAAAGATTTTTACACCCAAAGCCATCTGCTGGTGGCTGCTATCCGCATATATGAGCACGGACACAGTGAACCGCCTCCGGTTGATGCTGTCTGCAAAACACTGGAAATTTCTCTGGAACAGGGGCACCTGATATGCAAAAAACTGGATGAAATGGAGATTATAGAAATGGTCAAGGGGCCTTACGGGACCCGCCTTTTTATCCGGGATCATCTGAAAATAGAGGAAATTCCGAAAGATGAGCCGGGAACCAGTCTGCAGGAGGAAATTGAAAAATTCCAGAGTACCAAAAAGGATTATAAAGAAAAAATTGAGGCATTTCAGGCAAAAAAAGAAGAAGCCCGGCGGGATCTTTTTGCCCGGATAGAAGAAAAACTGAAGCAGGCAAAAGGAAGATAGTGCATCGTTTCACTTAAAATTGTGTATGTATTTTATGGAAATACCGGAATGCCGGTTTCCGCTTCGCTGCCCCGGTCTGCAATGTTAAGGTGATTTCCGAAAAAGATAATACCATTAGGGACTCAGAAAAAGATAATTCCCCCGGTTCGCCCCGTCAGCAGAGACGAAACAAAGGTTTGGCATGTTTCTGCCGGACAGTTTCAGAGGGTTTATTTTTTGCCGAGTACCTTAAAGGAGTGCCGAACGGAAAGTCCGGCAGTGTCCGGCAGATGACAGTCCGCTCACAGACTTTCCGTCTGTGACTCCTTCAGAGGCGGTACATTCATATTCGGAAATCGCCTATGGCACTCAATTAAAGAGATACAAAATCTCACCCGGTATCTCAGCAGGAATGCGGCTTAACGCCGTAAAATTTCTATCTGCTTAATTGGGTCAAACCATAAGTGAAACAGAGCAATAGTGCTTTGTCAGAGCTAAAAATCAGGGTTGGGCATCGCATAATTTATTTACACAATTATAAACTGAAATCCGTTTACCCTAAAATTAAGCTATGACAATGCAATAGATTTTTATTTCAGAAATCTGCCGTCATCCTTCATGTTCCGGTGTTTTCCGGAAGCCGGTGCAAACCACCCCGTTTTTGTATTGTCGCGCACATCAAAATCCGGCACATAGGGCTTGATATCCAAAAGCGGGGTTCCGTCCAGTATATCCGCATCCCGGACAGAAACAGAGTTTCCCTGAATACTGACAAGGCGCACCACGGAAAGACCGATGGCATTGGGCCGGGCCGGTGCGCGGGTGGCAAACAGACCGTGCTCTTTATTGTCCAGAAAAGGTTTTACTTTCAAAGAATACTGTCCGGCCCTATGAAAGTAGTAAAGCAGGATAATATGCGAAAATCCTTCCAGATCTTCCAGGCCCTCCCGGAATTCGGGGTATATGTCTATCTGTGCCCCGGCACTTCCTTCCGCTGTCGGTTGTATGGGGGTTCCTTTTGCTTCTTTAAAAGGGGAACGGATAATGCCGATGGGGTGAAATTGAATTGTTTCCATTTTTACCACCTCTGTTTTATTATCCATGGTTTTGCATTTTTTTATAAGCATTTGATTTTATTTTAACCGCGAAAGACACGGAAGACTACCGGAAAATATTTATATCCTTCTGTTTTTTTATTTTTTTCGTATATTTCGTGTGTTTCGTGGTTTACTGTAAAAAAATGCAAAAGTACAGTTATTATAAAAAAACAATTTGCTGCCCGAAAATAAAAAGAATGATCAGTATGGGGTTACAGCCCGGTTTTCAGCCAAAGCAGCATGATTCGGAGAATTGTTCCGGTTTATGAATCATTCAGATTCAGCAGATCGAAAAGTTTCCCCCGGATACGGTTTTACGGCTGTCCCGGAGTGCAAAAATTGTATTTTTGCACCGCAGCATCTCCCGGTTACCCCATGCAGAAATACAGTTTCTGCACTCCTCCGGAAATTTTTCGATTTACTGAGATTATAAAAACAATCCTTTGAGTATAAAAAGGATCATCAGAGCCAGAAATGCATAAAAAATCATATCCACAATGCTTCTTTCCGTCTCTTCGTTTTGTTTTCCGGGCGGAGGCGGGGGGAGCAACTGTCTTTCGGATGATTCTTCCCGCTGCTGCGGTAAATTCGGTTCCGGAAGATTCCGGGCTTTGTCCTGCGTGAGTGTTTCTTTGTCTGTGCTTTGATCTGCATCAGCTGTTTTTTCGGGAACCGGGGCAGCATTTTTTTCCGTATTTTCGGCTGCAGGAGGGGATTCGGCTGTTGCGGAAACCTGTGCCGAAAGGGATTTTTCGGAAATCCGGGGTTTATCTTCCCCTGTCGGAGTATTATCGGCAGAACCGGTCCTTTCCGGAGATAATTCGGAAGAAAGCGCATCCGGAGATTCCGGTGCAGACCGGCCGGGCTGTTCCGGGTCGGCAGTTGAAAGGGCGGGGGAAGGGTTGGCCTGCTGATCTCCCGGGGGCAGGGGATCATGGAGAGGCGGCATATAACCGTCTTCGGAACGGGCAGTGGCATACTGATCCGCACCGATGGGGGTCAGTGACAGCTCTCTTAAATTCCAGCGACTTGTTACTTTTACCGGCCCCCGGAAATTCCTGCCGTTTATTTCCTGCTCTTCCCCCTCTTTCAGAAAATGGGATTCGACCGGGAAATATCCGACAGAAAAATCTGTCAGATGTCCTTCTTTCACATTCTGGGCGGCATTGCGCCCTGCGTCGGTTCCGGAAAAGAAAACATCACACTCCAGAGCATTGCCGCTGGGATGAAATCTTCTGGCACTGCCCAGCACATTGGTAACACTGGAGCGGTTATGGGCATCCAGCAGGGGAATTTTGCCGCTGGGGGGAAGAGAAAAGCCGTCAATCAGCAGCACTTCATCCACATACTGCTTTCTGTTCCAGTCCCACACCCGAACCGGATTTTCCGTAACAGCCACAACCCGGACAGAACTGCTTTCTTCATCAAAACTTTGGGGCTTCCAGGTATCTCTCATAAAGAGTTTTTCTGCCATAATGCTTTTTGTCTCCTTGTCTGACAGATTTCGGGGAACATTCACGCCGACCGTTTCAGTTGAACATACAGATTTTCAGATAATATTTCGTGAAAGATGCGGGTCCGGCCAGCCCAAGAGCAGTATTCAGTCTGAAAAATTATATGATAGGAATGCCTTTCTGTCAAAGAAAACCTGATATTTCCACTTTCAAAGCAGGGGGAATCTGTCGCGGAGTACTATCTTTTACCCATTGATAAAATTAAATAAAAATGTTCCGGCACTGATAATGCCGATGAAAAGTCAGAAATTTCGGATGAAATAAAATCATTCAAGTTGCCACCTATAAACGTAACCTGCTGATTTTTCGTTCCGGTAACTTTTAAGTATTCTGTAACTGCCTGATTTTTGGTTGCTGCCCCGACAGGTGGCAACTTGGGTTAAAATCAGACTTCCGGAACCGATTCATCATATTTGACTGTTGGAATCCGTTTACCCTGAAATTCATCTGTGACAATGCAGTGGTGTATCCGTCACATCCCGCGGCATTGGGCGATGTAGGGAGCCATGCGCGGGGAGTTTTCAAATTTCATAAAATATGCCAGTGCCCCGGAAAATTTCTGCTGATTCATCAGACTGATTCCCAGGCAGAGATGCAGTTCTTCGCTGTGGGGGAAATAGCGGATTCCTTCCTGAAGAAGCGGAACCGAGCCCGCAAAATCCCTCCTTTTCTGGCAGATCATGGCCAGTCCGAGAAAAGCCCGGTGATCCGGATAATAGGTCAGTGCGCGGCGGTAGAGTTTTTCCGCTGTTTTTTCCTTATCCGGAATGCTCTCTGCTGCGGCATAATCCCCGTGTGTAAAAGTCATCCCCAGTTTGGAAAGAAAATCCGCATGACAGGGGTAAAGCTCCCTGTCTTCCACCAGGGATATTTTTTCTGTAAAGTCCGGCAGATGCTGATAAAAATGTTCCCGCAGTCCCTTTCCGAAAGCCAGCACATCTTCCTGCTTCAGTTCCGGATCATATGTAAACCAGAGAATATCTTCTATCCTTTGCAGCCAGACATCATCGGATATTCCGAATTTTTTCTTAAATTTTTCATAGAGTGCCGTTCCCGGAAAAACATCCAGGATATAAAAAATGCAGCCCAGGGGGCGGATTTTTTCCACCAGGGCCATGCTTTCCCCCACAGTTTCCCGGGTTTCCCCCGGACATCCGTAAATAAAATAGGCACGGGGCAGAATACCGTAAGATGCGGTGAGTTCAAAAGCCTTTTGTATATCCTCTTCCCGGAGATGTTTGTTGAGAAGATTCCGCATGGCTGCCGAACCGCTTTCCACACCGTAACTGATCTGGCTGCATCCGGCAAGGCGCATCCATTTGAGAATTTCCGCATCCACACAGTCGGCGCGGGAAATGGCGGCCCAGGAAACCGGCAGTTTTTTTTTCATTATTTTTCTGCATATTTCAATAACCAGGGATTTTTTCAGTGTAAAGGTATCGTCTGAAACATAAAAAAATGTAATTCCCTTATGATACAGTCTTTCCATCTGCTCCAGGAAATAATCCGCGGAATGAAAACGGACTTTCCGTCCCCAGAATTTGGGCGAACCGCAGAAAGAGCAGTCTGCGGGGCAGCCCCGTGTCAGGGAGATATGCCGGTATGTGAAATATTTTGCCGGATTGGGCAGACTGTCCAAATCTGCAATGGGGGGCGGAGATGCTGTGCGCACAATGCGACCGCTTCTGCGGAAAGCAATGCCCGCAACAGATTCCGGATTTTTCCTGTTTTCCAGACAGTGAAGCAAATCAGGAAAAACATACTCCCCTTCTCCGATGACCATATAATCTGTTTCCGGAAAGTGCTGTAAAAAATGTTCCCATAAAAATGCGGCACCCACACCGCCGAATACAATATGCACAAGGGGATTGATTTTTTTGGCTGTGCGGGCAATATCAAGGGCACCCCAGCGGTTGGCATTGAGGACGGAAAAACCGATCACATCCGGATCTTCGGCAGTGAGGATGTCGCGGATTTTATCCGGATGCTGTCCTGCGCCGTGGAAATTGAGAATTTTGGTATCATATCCGATCTCTTTCAGCACAGCACCGATATAGTACAAACCCATGGGAACCACACCCGCATCTTCTTCGTGGATGCGTTCTTCCAGGCAGTAGGGGTAAATCAGGAGTATTTTCATCCTTCGGTTTCTTTTTTATTTTTTTCCTTGGCTCTGGGCGGCAGGGGAAGGTTTTCGTTTTCGGATTTATCTTTTTCAAATATTTCCCACAGGGGAATTTTCAGATCAAAAGAGAACAGCGGGAGTTCTTCATCCCAATTGAAAATGTCCGGAGAAGCGTATTTCCCCTTTGTAAGAACATAACGTTCCACTGTATGGTATTCCGGCATGATAATAATATATTCCTGCACACCGAACTTTTCATAAAGACGCTTCTTATCTCTTCTGTCTTTAACGGAAGTGGAAGGAGACAGTACTTCAATTATCAGAAGGGGAACACCCTGTATGTTTTTTTCCGTGATGATACTCCGATCACACACTGCAAAGACATCGGGCTGCACCACGTTTTCTTCATCCAGTACAACGTCTGTAGGGGCAATAAATGTCCGACATTCCTTTCCCAATTCATTTTTTAATGCAAAAGCAGTGTTCAGAACAATATTCTGATGCCGAATCAGCGGGGCAGGACTCATATTGAAGGGAATTCCTTTGATGATTTCCCATCGTTCTGTTTCCGGCCAGTCCTGATAATCCTGATACGTAAACCCCTCATTTTTCAGTGCCGGTACTGCCATAAAAACCTCCTGCATTGTTTGAGCATTTTTATATAATTATATCAGTAATCCGGGGATATGGCAAATTGTATCCGTTCAACACAGTTACAGTCTTCCGGAATTCCTGAATATCCGAAAGACTGTATGCTGGTCAGATGTAGGTATTTCCCGGCATATTTCTTGCCTTTGCTTAAAATATGAAAATCCCCTGCAGAGACGCACGGCGTGCGTCTCTGCGGTGCATTTTCATGCTTCTTTGTGACCCGGCGGTCATGGCCGTTTATAAAAAAAGTTGGGTACGGGGTTTTTCATCAAGCAGGGCCGCCCGGCTGCGGATGCGTTCTTCCAGAGGGGACATGTCGGAGAGAATCGCTGTTTCCGGACATATCCGCACACAGTTAAAGCAGCAGATGCAGTGATCCGCAAATACGGGCCAGGGCGACAGGGTGATGGCCGCCACCGGGCATTCTTCTGCACAGATACCGCATTGCGTACAAAGATTTTCATCTGTTTTCCGTTCGGGCATATGGGATTTTGCCGCTGCCAGGCTGAGTTTTTCCATTTCCGCATGACGTTCCGGCGGCTGATAGGCCAGTGCGGATAAAGGGATTTCTGCCAGGGGGCTTTTTTGCAGCTTTTCTGCCAGTGCATCTGTCAGTCCGCGGAGCATCTTATCATCCTCAGGGCCGGGCCGTCCTTTGCCCAGGGGATTTTCACTGCGCCACATCATGGAATGCTGTGCACCGACCTTTGCGGCTCCCAAAAGGGGAATATTTTTTTCTTTCAGGGCTTTTCCCATGTCGTATAAGGCAATTCCGCTGCTGACGCACCCCCAGGTGACAATGGGAACTGCCGCGCCCGTTTTTTCCGGCAGTTGTTCTATAAATTTCATTATCTGCGGAAGGGGGCGGTTTACATATACGGGAGAAGCGATAAAAAGAATTCCCTGTTCAGCAGCCTGCCGAATCTGCTGCAAAAGATTTCCGCTTTCCTTTTCTTTACAAATATCAGCACAGAGAACATCCGCATTTCTGTTTTTCAGTTCTTTTTCCAGAACGGCTGACACATGACGGGTGCTTCCGGCCGGTGAGCAATAAAGGATGAAGATTTTTCTGTTTCGGAATGGCATGTTATTCTCCTTTTTTTATGAATAATTTTCGGATCTTCCGGAAAAACCGGAAAATAAGGCAGGAAACAATTATATACCTGCCGCATATTTGGGACCGGCAATCAGCATATTATTGGAAATAACCGACTGAATTTTTTCCATTGTACTGCCGAACATAATATCCCGGATCAGTCCGTGCCCAAAAGACCCCAGTATGACCAGGGAATCATGGGGGACCTCGTAAAGATTGTCTTCCAGGGAACCGGTTTCAAAAAAATGCCAGTCTGCCGCATACCGGTTTTTATCCACTTCCAGTTTTTCTCTGCGGATGATTTCCTCATATTTTTCCCCGGGTTTCCCCTCTGCCTGGGTAAACAGATAGAGGGGCATTCCCGAAGAGCGGTGAATGCGGAAACCGAGTCTGAGGGCTTTGACCGCATTCTCCGAGCCGCCGAAAAATACGGTGATGCTTTTCCAGGGTTTGTACACCGGGCTGGTCATCAGAACCGGAAAATGGGCGGAACTTACAATCCGTCGCACCCGGGGGCCGATATATCCCAGACCGATTTTACCCGAAAGATCGCTGATGCTTCGGGGGCAGCACATGAAATCAAAATGGGTGGGAATATCCGGAAGGGTGGAGGCGGTAAAGTTTTTGGGTTCCAGGAAAACCGGGTCGAATCCGCCCTGTTTCAGCAGATCCGCAGCATGTTTTTTGGCTGTTTCGGGGGCATTCAGATAGGAACTGTCCAGATCCACCTGCACCACGTCATTTTCAAAATACATAAGAAATTTGGTGTGCTGCGGTATATAGACAACCGGAGAGGTTCCGGTCTTTCGGCAGAAGTAAATGGACTGCAGAAATGTTTCTCTTCCCAGGGGTGTATTTCTGAAGATATGAAATAATCGGGCTTCCATCATCCGTCTCCTTTTCATCAGATTTTCCCGTCCCCCTGTTTCTCAAAAAAGGGGATGGATTTTTTTCTACCGGCTGGTCTGCACCCTGAGCTCTTTGCGGTAATGATCCAGCAGTGTGGATTTTGAAATCATCCCGGCAAATTTTTTATTGGAAATCACCGGCATACTGAAAAGCCGTTTTTCATCCATTTTCCGGAGCACCTCGCCCAGATCCGCATCCGCATGCACGGTTTCCGAGCGGGCATCCATAATCTGCTCCAGAAATACAGTGTCGTACATGGCGGTATTAAAAAGGTAGGGGCGGATGTCATCCAGATGAATCATGCCCAGAAAATTGCCGTTTTCCGGATCTTCCACCGGAAAAAAATTCCGGTGGGACTGACTGACCACCCGGATAAAATCCCGCAGCAGGGTGTCCGGACGCACACAGATGCAGTCTTTTTCCAGCAGTTCGTGAATATTCAGATCCGACAGCACTCTGGCATCGGTGCCGGGGCGCAGCAGCTGTCCCTTGTCCACCAGTTCTTTCAGATAAAAAGAGGCCGGTTCAATATAATGGCAGAGCGTGGCCGACATGGCGGAAACAATAATCAGGGGCAGAATAACATCATAACCGCCGGTAATTTCAACAATGAGAAAAATACCCGTCAGGGGGGCCTGGAGCATTCCGCCAATCAGACCGGCCATGCCCAGAAGCGCGAAGCATCCTTCGCTGATCCAGGGAGCCGAAGGCCATACAAAAATCAGAAGACGGTGATAGGTCAGACCTGTCAGACTTCCGATGACCAGACTGGGGGCAAAAATTCCGCCGGAACCGCCCCAACCCAATGTAAAAGCCGTGGCCAGAATTTTGGCAAGGGTGGCGAAAGACGCAATGGCAAGTCCCTGGGAAAAGACCCCGGAAATCATCTCCTGGATGGAATGATATCCTTCTCCCATGACGACCGGAAGATGAAAACCGATGAGACCGACCATGCATCCGCCCGTAAATGCCCGCAGCCATACGGGAAGCGGAACTTTTGCCGCAATTTTTGGCATGGTGCGCATGGTACGGGTCAGCAGTATGGACACCAGGGCCGCAACAATGGCCAGACCGAAGGCCGCCAGCACATCCGGCAGACCGATATTAAAATGGGCATGGCGGAATACAATATGGTTTCCCTCCAGCAGTCGGAAAACCTGGGCTCCGGCAACAGAAGCCACGGCAATGGGGACAATATTCAGTGCCGTCCATTCTCCCAGAATGACCTCAATGGTGAAAACCATTCCGGCAATGGGGGCATTGAAAATGGAAGATATGGCCCCGGCCGCGCCGCATCCCACCAGGGTGATCCGCTGCCGGTCGTTGAAAGAAAAATATTTGGCAATATTGGACCCGATGGCCGCACCGCTCATGACAACCGGTGCCTCCGGTCCTGCGGATCCGCCGCTGCCGATGGTCAGACAGCTGGAAATCAGACGGGAATAGGAGGAGCGGAAGCGCAGAAGTCCTCCGTAACGGGAAACACTGTAAATCACTTCGGGGACTCCGTGACCTGCGCCCTCATTGATCACTTTGTTGAGAAAAAGAGAAGACAGGGCCGCGCCGATTCCCGGCAGCACAAAACCCCACCATATATGCCGGTAATGATGGGTAAATTCCAGAAGTGCGACCAGTGATTTGCTCAGGGCAAGGGCCGCCAGACCGCTGCAGATTCCCACGATAATGCCCATCAGAATCAGCAGCAGCCGGTCATCCGCACGCATCCGGTTTGCAAAGGAGGAGGATAAAAAAGAAAAGGCGCGGGTCTTCCCTGCTGTTTTCCCCGGCATTTACAGCCCTCCCCCCTGTTTGTCCTGATCCAGGCGGGTTTCAAAATCGGAAATGCCTGCATAAATTTCTTTTGCCGCCGGTGTTGTCTGTAAAAAACGGACAAAAGCATCGTCCCGCACGCAGAAAGACAGACGGGAAAGCATGTGCAGATGGCATTTGGGATTCGGACTGAGCAGAATAAAGAGGATAAAAACCGGTTTTTTGTCCACCGCGTGAAAATCAAGGCACCTTTCCGGAAAACAGGTCACAATCATGGGTTTTGCAATGATTTCCGGCAGGGGGGTGCGGGGATGGGGGATGGCAATGCCTTTCCCGATGCCGGTGGATGTAAGCTGTTCTCTTGCCAGCAGATGTTCATACAGTTCGCTCCGGTTTTCATCCGAAAGAAAATCCATCCGCGCTGTTGCGGCTTTCAGTATGCTTTCCGCATCTTCTCCCGCCAATCCGTAAAAAATTCCGCCGCGCTGCATTACCGGCAAAAGATTTTCCGGTTCCGGTGCTGCCGGTGGAAGATTTTTTTCCGGTGCTTTGAAAAGAAGATTATGATTTTCTGCCCATTTTTCCAGCACATCTTTTTTAAAAACAAAGCTGTCTCCGCTTTTCTGTATGGGGATCCTGCCCTGCCTGACCCATCTTGTCAGGGTGCTGGGCGGCAGATCCAGAGACTGCGCGACTTCGTTTATTGTCAGTTTCATGCTAAACACCTGTTTTTCATTCCTGCCGGAGGTTTCCGGAAAATTCATTTCCCTGTGCGGCAGTCCCTCCGGTATTGCTCCCATGCCGCTGCGTCAGGCAGTTTCCGGAAAGCCAGTCGCTCATGGCCGTTTATATGAAAGTGTCTGCGAAAAACCGGCCTCCGCCTTCATTTTCGCACTCCGCGCAGCTTTCATGTTTCGCTGTGAATGCAATTCATGGCCGTTTATACAAAAACAGTTATTATATAATCCGTAAGATGTTTAATCAAGTTATTTTCCGTTTTGCTGTTTTTTGAAAAAAAATGAACATATTATGCCCCTATCTCGATAATTTCCGCCTTCATCCGCTTTCCCCGGACTTCCAGCAGGGCAAGAGAGATGGGGTAGTCAAAACGGCGCGGCCCTGCACTGCCCGGATTCAGGTAAAGAACCCCGTTTTTTTCTTCCATCTTCGGCTGATGGGTATGACCGCTGACCACAGCATGGAATCCGGCGGTCGCAGGTTCCAAATCCAGCAGCCAGAGATCATGCAGCATATAGATTTGTATTTCACCGATCTCTGCGATTTCTGTTCCTTTGAGATGAGCGGCCCGCCTGCCGTCCATATTTCCCTGCACTGCCACAACCGGGGCCGTTTTTTTCAGTTCATGGAGGATTTCCATTTTTCCCACATCTCCGGCGTGGAGAATCAAATCAACGCCATGGAGTATTTCCGGCACTTCCGGCCGCAGCATTCCGTGGGTGTCGGAAATGACACCGACCCGGTATTTTTCCTTTTTTTCTGTCATATTTCCTTCCTTTTTTTCAGATTAACGGGCAGTCCTCCGCTTTCCCTCCGGCGGAGGGGATTTTTTTTAAGGGTATTTTCTGTCAGCATAAAAATGACGGGTGATCTGATTCCTGTAAGGGCATATTGCAGATATACCGGATACCCGGCAGTTATCACTTGACAGAACGCTGCCTGTGAGTCATAAATTTTTTATGTAATTGTATGAAATAACATAAATCCCCCTTTTGTAAAGGGGCAGAGGGGATTTTTCTGCAATAAACCGGGAGGGGAGCCCTGAGGAGATTGAGTATAAAGAAAAGCAGAATTAATCCCAAGAGAAAAACTTGACAGAAGTTATAGAAATCCTGTACTTTCAGCCTGAATATGTTTTATCTGTTTTTTTTTGGGGATTTCCGATACAGATTTTCAGAAAACAATTCCGGGAACTCTGTATTTTTGTCATTTTTTACACAATCAATACGGGGGAAATATGAACTGCAATACTGACAGAGGATGTACATTCCTGAAACTTTGTTTGTTTACCCTGCTTGTCCTGTCCCTGTCCCTGGAGCTTTACGGTCAGGAGAATACAGGTGAAAACAGCAGTCCGGACAAGAACAGCGGAATTGAGGAAGACGGGCAGGGAGGCGCGTATTATACCATTCAGAAAGGGGATACGCTGTGGGATTTATCAAGAAAATTTCTGAATTCCCCCTGGCACTGGCCCGAGCTGTGGGAGGTGAACAGTGATGTGCCGATTCCCAATCCCCACCTGATTTATCCGGGACAGAAGATCCGTCTTTTCCGTAAGGGGGAAGTTCCGCCTGTTTTTCCGAAAGAAAAAACCGTGACGGAAAGCGAAACCGTGCCGGACACGGAAATCATACCCCTGACAGAGCCGGAAACCGAAGACATTGAAACGGATGACGGTTCACCGCATTTTGTATTCAGTCCCATTAATCAGGTGGGATTTATCCGTAAAGAGTCTGTCAGTCCCAGCGCTGTTATTTTTATGGAAAAAGATGATAAGCAGATGATCAGTAAGGGGGATACGGTATTTCTCCGGGAAAGCAGTGAAGGTTCCATGGTGCTGGGGAAATTATATACTGTCTACCGTACCTCTGTAACGCTTCATGATGAGCAAAGCAAAGAAAGAATCGGCATACAGCATCTTATGCTGGGAGTGGTGGAGATTGTGCAGGATGAGCCGGATTTTCAGATCGGGAAGGTGGTGCACTCATTCCGGAATATCCGGGTGGATGATATGCTTATGCCCTACACAGAACGCCATCCGAAAATTCCCCTGCGCAGCAGTCAGGAGGGGATCAGTGGTAAAATTCTGGCATCGGAGGATCATAAGACCATGATGGGCGAGCATGATATTGCTTTTATCAACAAAGGTTCTCTGGACGGTCTTGCACCGGGGCAGCAGTATCGGATTTATGAAGAGGAGGTTTTTGTAAGCGGGTCCGGTGATACGGAGAAGATTGTGCGTACCCCCATGGATTTCGGAACCGTGCTTGTGCTGCTGGCAGAAGAAAGCGTATCCACAGTGCTGATTATCCGGTCTCAGAAAAATATTCATCCGGGGGAATTGGTGCGGAGTCCGGTGGAATAACTGCTTTCCCTGCATGATATATATATATTCTTATCGTAATTCAATAACCGCAGAAATGTAAACGGGAGGTATTAAAATGAAAAATCATATTCTTTTTTCCGTTTTTTTTAAAACATGTGTGCTGTTACTTGTTTCCATGACAGCGATGGCCGCATCTCCTGTATTTGAACCCAGCCATGCTGATAATCCCTTAAAAAATATTATTCCGATTACCCCGGGAACAAATACAGATTTCTTTGCTCCCAAAACAGTTGACATTGACGGAGACGGTGATCTGGATGTAATGCTGGTTTCTTCTTCAGGTGTACTATACTTTGTTAAAAACAGCAGTCAGTCTGCAACATCCTTTTCTTTTACCGATGATCCCCAGGCCGTTGCTCTGTCAGGACTTTCTACGAACTATTTTTCTGCGGGTTTTATAAATATCAGCGGAACTGATCTGCCGGATATGTTTATCAGTGAAAACCTGAGTAACACCCTCCGATATTTTGAAAACACCTCAGCAGAAGGCAATATTCAGTTTACAGAAAACAGCAGTGCAAATCCTTTTAATGGCAAAAACCTTGCGTTTTACAATATCGGCGATAGTACGTTTAACTTTGGTTTCAGAATGGCTTTTGCAGATATGGATGATGACGGAGATAAAGATATTATTTTTGGTGTAAAAACTGCCAAATATACAAACAGACTGATATATTATGAAAATACGGGGGGAAATAATTTTGAGGAGGGTCTGTCCAATCCTTTCAGCTGTGTCAGCTCAAATAATTTTCCTGCCCCCGATTTGGCGGATATTGACGGAGACGGGGATTATGATCTGATTGTCGGTTCAAGCAGGCAGGTTAAGTATTATGAAAACACAGGCACAAAAGACCATGCGCAGTTTGTGCCGAAGGACAGTGAGGATAATTGTCTTCCCGATGATGATTATCGCATTGAAGTTACTCCGGCATCTTCCTCGGACGAATATTATTGCCCGGCTTTTGCCGACTTTGACGGAGACGGAACCTATGCACTCCTGGTGGGTTTTCGTGATGATTCCGAATTTCAATACTGGTCAATAGCAAAAGCAGTTTTATCCGGAGATATTAACGGAAAAGACGGCCTCAGCCTTTCCGATGCCATTCTGGGCCTGAAAATCCTGGCGGATGCGGATACATCCGGCGATACAGTTAACCTGGCAGCGGATGTGGATACAAATCAGAAAATCGGTCTGGAAGAAGTGATATATGTTCTCCGGAAAATTGCTTTTCCGGATCCGGAATAAACAGGTTTACTGTTTTGCAGCTCCGGAAAGCAGAGCGAAGCTGTGTAACAGACATTATCGGAATACCGTACAGCAGGGTGCGTTAGGTGACAGCACTAACGCACCGTTAATTTCAGAGTTGCGGTGCCTTACGCTTCGCTAACGCGCCCTGCGGTGAAAGACTTTCATATAAACCCCCATGATATGCAATCACAACAAAGCATGAAAGTTTTTTGTACGGGACGCGGAGCGTCCCGCAGCCCGTTCCCACGCGGAGCGTGGGAACGGGGTGGGCGGGGAGACTTTCATATAAACTCCTCCAGCAGCGGTTTATCCGCCTGGGTCCGGTTGATATTGATGATTTGGGGAGAACCGCTGCTGTTGTCAATATGGGCAATAATGCACCAGCTGCCGGGGGCACTCTCCATCAGGGGAACTTCGATTTCCCCTCTGCCCCCCCGGATCGTAACTTTGCCGTCATAACTGGCAAAATTGGCTCTGGGTTTATTAAAGATATTGGCTGCAATGATCGCGTGTTCGATTTCATCCAGCCGGGTGAAATAAATATTTTCCTGATTATCACCGCTCCGGTCCCCGATTCCCGCATCTTTGTCCAGATAAATCCAGGGAGATGCGCTTTTGCTGCCGCGTTTCATAAAAAAAACATGCTCTTCGTCCGAACTGCCGCCGGAAAATATTTTTCCCAGAATCCCTTTTTTGGGCGCAGATTTTTCCCCGGCCCCTTTGAGACGGTAAAAACAGTGCAGATCCAAATCCACAGCAGTCTTCCAGGAAAGAGTGGCCTGAAATCCCTTGCAGGCCAGCGCGGTTTTCTGCCCTTTCTGTTTGAGAATGACTTTGGAAGAAAGTTTGACAGCCGAAGCTCCCGGAACCGTCTGCTGAAAAGTTTCAAAAGACATGACATCACTGTTGTTGACCAGAGAGGTGCCCATGAAACCGCTTTTCAGATGACACAGCAGGGCCACCGAACCGGACTGCGCGGAATCCAGGGAGACGGTATGACTTTCCCCTTTGTCTGTGACGACTTCCACACGGGCATCATAATCGGCAAATACCCTGCCTGTACCGGAAGATGCATCGGTAAAATTCAGTGCGGCAATCCAGACTTCTTCCATTTCATCCAGCGCGGCAATGCGCAGTTCCTCCCTGTTATTCCCGCCGGACGCGCCCAGACCGGCATCCCCGGAAAGTTCCATAAAGGGAAAGGATGTCAGGCTGCCGGATGAACCGCCTGCATAATTTTGGGAATAAATACCGCCGCTGCGTCCGTCTTTGCTTTTATAAAAAGCCATCAGATCCAAATCTACGGCAGATGTCCAGATCAGAGATATCTGCATCTGACTGAAACTGCCGATAAGGGCATCGTTTCCTTTTTTTTTCAGTTCCATTCTGTTCTCCTTTGTGAGAAATCCGGGAGGAAAGGGTGCGGGAGGAAAGGGGGCAGGGACAATGCGGTTTCCCTGCCCCGGCATACAGCTGTTTTATCCGTTGATGATTTCGATCAGCTGATTGAGATTTTTCAGACCTTTCAGGGTGCCGGCCTTACTGCTGTTCACCAGCTTTGCGCCGATGGCACTGCTGTTGTCAATGGTGGCAATCAGGGCCACATTGCCCATATCCCCGGTATCCAGATTTACATTGTGCGTCGTGCCTTTGTCATCCATTACCGAAAGAGTGACATCGCTTTCGTTAAAACGTGCCGGTGCGCCGTCCTGCACTTTGCCGTAATCCCAGCAAAGAATCCAGACATACTTCATATCGTCCAGTTTGGTAATCCGCATGGTTTCTTCATTATCACCGCCCTGATCGCCGACACCTTCATCACCGCTGAGCTGCATGAAGGGGAAGGCATTGAGATCACCCAGTTCACCAAAATACACCAGCCCCTGTTTTCCCTCTTTTGTTTCATAAGCGGCAGCCAGATCGAAATCTGCTGCGGTTGTCCATTTCATAGACACCATCAGTTGTTTAAATCCGCCGACATTCGCTTCCGAACCTTTTTGCTTCAGTTCCATTCTTTTCCTCCTTGATTAAGAATTGCGGGATTAGACAATACGGATATTTGGCAGATCGGAAAGATTTTTCCCGAAAAGGAATTGTCTTTGCATCTGCCGATGATACCGGATGATTTATTTTCCATATCTAATCTTATATATATTTTCCTCCGAATTCAACAGTCAATTAAAAAAAATTTTTCCCGGGATGTTTTCTTTCTGCTTCCCTGCTTGTAATTATCTGAAAAAAAGTATATATACGAAACCTTTATTATAAACCCGGCAGTGTATGACCGGTTTCAGCAGATCGGAAAGTTTCCGAAGGAGTGCAAAAAATGTATTTTTGCATGGGCCGGCCGGGAACTGCTGCCGTGCCGGAGGCGGGAGCCTCCGGGTATGCATTCCCGGGCGGAGCCCCAATGGCATTAGGTTAAGCAGAATATTCCCCTCCCCCGGCGGGAGGGGGCAGGGGAGGGGGAGGCAGCGGACTGTAATGAAAGCCCCTTTTCACCCTCCCCCTGCCCTCCCTCAGGGGAGGGGAGTCTTAAGTCAATGACATTGGGGCGGAGCCCGGGAACGGGTTGAAACTTTCATACTTCGTTGTGAATGCATATCATGGCCGTTTATCAGAAAAAGGAACCGGCTGTGCAGCAAAAAAAATGCAGGAGTGATGATGGATTTTTCTCTTTCATACGATATTCTTCCCGCTGCTTTTCTTCTGGATATGCTCATCGGTGATCCGCGCTTTGCCCATCATCCGGTGCGGTATATGGGGAAAGGCATTGAGGCAGCGGAGCCTTTTTTTCGCAGACTTCCTGTGAATGCAAAAATTTCCGGCGGACTGTTTGCCCTGAGTCTGATTCCGGCGGTATGGCTGATAACAGCACTGATACTGACGGTATCTGCCGGAATTCATCCCCTGTTCAATAAAGGGGTGGAAATTCTGCTGCTTTATTTCTGCATTTCCTGCCGGGGACTGGAATCGGCCGCGATGGAAATCCACAGCATTCTCCGCCGGGGC
Source organism: Desulfobacteraceae bacterium (assembly GCA_011390755.1). Classification (GTDB taxonomy): domain Bacteria; phylum Desulfobacterota; class Desulfobacteria; order Desulfobacterales; family Desulfococcaceae; genus JAABRU01. Next base: position 27,185 of record JAABRU010000001.1, read on the forward strand.
TGTCTGCAAAAGGCCAGGGAAAAACTGGCCATGATTGTGGGTCGGGATGTGCGTCATCTTTCGGAAAAGGCTGCGGCCAGGGCCAGTGTGGAAACCGTGGCCGAAAATCTGGTGGACGGCGTGATTTCCCCCCTGTTTTTTCTTCTGATCGGCGGCATTCCCCTGATGATGACTTATAAAATGGTGAATACTCTGGATTCCATGGTCGGATATAAAAATGAAAAGTACAGGGATTTCGGCATGATTTCCGCCCGTACTGATGATATTGCCAATTATCTGCCGGCCCGTATTTCTATTATTTTTATTTCCCTGGCTGCGCAGATACTGAACCGGAAAGGCAAACAGGCTTTTGAAAAAGGGCGGAAAGAAGGCAGAAGACATGCCAGTCCCAATGCGGGCTTTCCCGAAGCCGCGTTTGCCGGGGCATTGGAAATAAAACTGGGGGGACCGAATATTTACCACGGAAAAGTGGTGGACAAACCTTTTATTGGTGAAAATTACAGGGAGGTGAAGGTGCGGGATATTCCCAGAGCCTGCGATCTGATGCTGCTGTCTTCCCTGCTTTTCTGTCTGGCAGTATGGGGAACGGCATTTTTTATTTGACAATGATGTACCCGTAAAAAAGCCATATTTTTGAAAATCGCTGACAGCGTTTAGTAGGGTTACGTTTAACCTGAATTATTCATAAACACAGTTTTTGCTGTAAATTCAGGAAGTGTCAAAAAACAGAGTTTTTTGTCATTTTTATGAATCCGTTTATTTATCAGTGAGATACCTTGTTCTTGGTAAAATTTATGAATAATAGACATTATCGGAAATAAGATCCGGCATTTTTAACCCCGGAGGGGTGTAAGAAAATAGCCCGGCAGTTTACTGCCGGGACATGTCGGCCAAACCCATCCGAGTCCCGTAGGGACGAAAGAAAAATATGTATATTCAAATCGTTCTGTCGTCCCTACGGGACTGAAAAAAAATATATTATCCGATCCCGGCAGTAAACTGCCGGGCTGTTTTCTTCTGTCCCTACGGGACTGTAACAGATTGCCGCAGCATTACTCCTTATTTCCGATAATGTCTAATATATACTGATTCTGGCGGGGCATATGAATCATGCGGACTTAAAGACTATCATGAAAAAAGAAGGTTTTCAGAATGGAAAAATCTTGACGGATACATTATTATGAATTAGAGTTTTGTAATAAATTTTATTATCACTTACACCTGTCCCGGTTTCTGCCACTCTGTTTTCTCTTTATATGCTAATTTTATTCCGGATATTTCACAATTATCACTCAAAATTATTTAAAGGGTTTATCTTTAAAAAAAAAATTATGTGCCATTCTGACCGTAACATTGGGCAGTGGGGCAAATGAAAATATTCGATTCTGACAAAGAGTCTGAGAAAAATGACTGGTATCCCGCATCATTTCCCGGAAAATCCGCTGAATATGCAAAGAAGGAATGAAGGATAGAAAGTAAGGTGATTTCCTGAAAAAAATGTACCGGAGGAGTGCCGGACTGAAAGTCCGGCAGTGTCTGACAGACGGCAGTCCGGTTACAGACTTTCCGTTTAAGACTCCTGCACAGGCGGTACATTCATATTTGGAAATCGCCTAAGCACGCAACCCGAACAGCAGGAAGGAGGTTCCCTATGGACCTAATTATGCAAAGAGCTTTCTCACGCAATCCCTACAAAACATCTGTTCTGTATGCAGATTGCCGGACAAAAGAGTATGACAGTGCCCAAATGCTCAACAGCAGTGTCGGCGGGCTGTGCCTGGAAACCCGGAAACCGCTGAAACCGGGAACCAGTGTATTTATCCGTCTGAAAGATTTTTCGCCGGATCCTTACTGGCCCGAAGCATGTGAATGTTTTCTGGGGGAAGTGAGATGGTGTGAAGCGCAGAACGGGGCGGACACCCCCCGTTACGGTATCGGAATCCGGTTTATTACCGGTACCTGCAAACACTGCGGACAGTTTATTGAGCAGAAAAGTATGGATGTGGCGGATTTGTGCCCGGATTGTTATAACCGTCTGGAGACAGTGGGGGATGAAAAGATCAGGGAAGGGATTTCCAATTTCTTTTTCGGCAATGTTCTGTAAAAAATATTTCTGTATTCCAACAGCGGAACCGGGAAATTATCGGGGTAAAAAATGAAGGGAAGGGGGGGAACCCCTTCCCTTCATTTTTGGGGAAGAGCATTATTTTTTCGGTGCCTTGGGAGGGCTGACGACTGCCTCTCCGTCCAAAACCATTGTTCCTTCCTGATTGCTGCAGGTGGTGCGGAGTTTTATCCTGTTCTTTTCTTTGTTCACCTCAGTGACTTCGGCCCTTGCCGTAACAGTATCCCCAATGCGGACCGGCGCGAGAAATTTCAGTTCCTGCTTCATATAAATGGTGCCGGGGCCGGGCAGTTTCATCCCCAGAATTGCAGAAATAAAACCGGCCGTCAGCATACCGTGGGCAATCCGCCCTTTAAAAAAAGTTTTTTCCGCATATGCTTCGTTAATATGGGCCGGATTCAAATCGCCGCTGATGCCTGCATAGAGATAAACATCCGCTTCACTTATGGTTTTGGCAAATTCTTCCGCATCCCCTATCTGTATTTCATGAATGGTTTTTCCGATCATCATTGCTCTCCTTTTCTGACTGGGACAGTGGATCAAATCTGTTGACGAAACAGAATTCCGTTTACAGCAGAGACCGGGAAATGCCCTCTGCTGCGGAATTCGGGATCAACGGAATTTACACGCGGCCATCCCGGATTACGGCGATTTCCAAATATGGATGCAGCGCTTCCGCAGGAGTCACAGACGGAAAGTCTGTAAACGGACTGCCGTCTGTCAGACACTGCCAAATTTTCAGTCTGGCACTCCTCCGGTACATTTTTTTCAGGAAATAACCTAAAACCACATACGGTGGCTCCAGATATCCTCTTCCAGGCTTTTTTTGTCTTCCTGCAGGGAAAGATAAAGAGATGCATTCTGTATGGCAATGCCCCCCTGATGTGCCAGGGCTTCCACCAGCAGAATTATATCTTCGGGGAATTCCCGCTTTGTATCAGTGCAAAGCCGCATGACTCCGATGATTTCATCCCTCACTTTTATGGGAACACAAAGCATGGAAACAATTCCCTCTTTTTTTATGGCCTCCGGATACTGCACTCTTTCATCCGCAGTGGCATCTTCTATTACCACTGTTTTTCCCGCCAGGGCATCGCTTACACTTTTATCTTTGGAAACCGGCCCTTTGTTCAGAAACTCCTCACTGAAACCGTAGGTGGCCACCAGCTCCAGATTATTGGTATCCTTGTTCACAAGCCGGATATTCACACCTTTCATCCCGAAGGTTTCGGCAATATCTGCCGAAAGGATATGCAGGATCTGTTTGATATCCAGGTTCGTGGAGTTAATACTGTCGGCCAGATCCCGGAAAAGGATGGCATTTTGCCGGATCCGCTCCAGCAGACGGCTGTTTTGTATGGCGATGCCCCCCTGTTCGGCCATGGCCTGAAGAAATTCGGTTTCCTCTTCGGAAAATTCCCGCACACTTGCCGTATACAAAGACAGAATCCCGATGGCCTTGTTGTCCACCATAACCGGAACAACCAGAATGGATGCAATCCCCTCGGCTCTTTTGGCTTCCACGTTTTCCATACGGTCATCAGCGGCCACATCATGAAATGCCAGATAACCTTTTTCTATCAGATTTCCCACCATCCCCTTGGCTTTATAGGGATCTGTATGAAGATAATTGGCTGAAAGTCCTTTCTGGCATACGGGCACAAACAGATCTTTTTCTTTATCTTCCAGAAACAGGCAGGCGGCCTTGGCCTCCATTGCATCCATCGCACTCTGTACAATAAGTTCCAGCAATGCATCTTTGTTCAGTGTGGTGCCGAATGCCTTGCTGATATTGCAGAAAGTTTTAAAATAATCTTTTTTGACTGTCATCTCGCTCTCCTTATGCAGAACTGTTATTCGGTCTTATTCCTTTGCGGGAAAATGGAAATGATAATGTTACACTTTCCGGCCCGGCGTTTTTTTCTTTTTTACGGCTGTTTTTTTCTTTGCTGCCGCAGTTTTCTTTGCTGCCGCAGTTTTCTTTGCTGCCGCAGTTTTCTTTGCTGCTACTGTTTTCTTTGCCCCGGTTTTCCGGGCACCGGTTTCATCTGCCTTTTTTCCGCTGTCTGTTCCCGGGGCAGATACACTTTTGCTGCTCCCGGTTCTGCTGCTGTGATCGGCTTTGTCTTCCCCTTCTCTTTCTTTTAACCAGGCTGCGACTTTGGGGGCAAAAAGGGCCTGGCATTTGGAACTGACATAAATGCCGATATGCCCTGTTTTCAGGCATATGTCTTCTGTATCCTTACTGCCCACATGCTTCGTCAGCAGTTCACATGCCTGGGGGGGAACCAGATGATCGTACTGACCGTAGATATTGAGCAGGGGCATGGTCAGGTTTTTCAGTTCCACCCGTTTGCCCCCCAGCTCCAGTTTGCTCTGGATCAGCAGATTTTTCTGATAACAGTCTGTAATAAATTGCTGAAAAGTGGCTGCCGGTACATCCGGACTGTCGAAAATCCATTTTTCCATGCGTACAAAATTTTCCACAAAATCCTTATTGTCCATATTTTCAAAAAAGCCGACGTATTTATCCAGAATCAGACGGGCCGGATTCAGCAGCAGAAATCCCAGATTCATCAGGTCCCCCGGCATATTGCCGTAAGTGTCTCCCAGTTCAAACGCGTGGGAATTTTTCATCCAGATATGCAGCAGCCCCTTATCCGTATCAAAATTGGTGGGGGTAACCGTTGTCACCAGATTTTTCACTTTTCCCGGATGAAGGCAGGAATACATTACAGAGAATGCGCCGCCCATGCAGATACCCATGATATTGATTTTGGGCAGATCATGCCGATTCCGGATAAAATCAACAATATTGTCTATATACCAGTTTACATGATCATCAATGGTAATATATTTGTCTTTTCTGGTAGGGTATCCCCAGTCAATTTTATACACGTCTATCCCCTGATCCAGAAAAGTCTGCACCACACTCCGCCCCGGCTGCAGATCCAGCATGGTTTCCCGGTTAATCAGTGCATAAATGAGCAGGAGGGGAATTTTATGTTTTTTCTGTTCAGGTTTGTAATATTTCAGACGGACCCGATCCTCCTCATAGACATATTCAAACGGTGTCGTTGCCAGATCGGTTTTCAAAGGGCTCAGCAAAACCTCCGAGGCTTTTTCCACTCTGGATTTTGCTTTTTCGGTCTGTTCGGTGATTTTTTGCAATATGAGATCAACTGCGATTTGAGACTGGCTCATACTTCTTCTCCTTTCCCTTTAAAAATATTCAGGAAAAACCCTTTTTAGCAAAATCTCCCGACGGCTTTCAGGCGGTCGGAAAAGCGCACTGTTTTCAGATAATCATCCGGGAGAACCTGACCTGAGCCTGCTCAGGGACAGCGCCGGGGCGCTGGGCGCAAAACAGTTCTCCGCCCCGTAAAAAAAACAATTATCCGGAAAAGCAGCGGATTATTCCGTGGCACCCTCCAGTTTTTTCGTAAGTTCCCGGACTTTCTTTTTTAAAAGATACACATCCTTGCAGAGCTCATCCATATCTTTGTTTGTCGGGATGGGAAGTTTCTGAAGCTGGTCATACATCACCGCCTCTTTTGCTTTGACATAATCCACATTGGCCTGGATGGCATTATCCATCACCTCTGTGTATTCGGAAGACTGAAGCAGAGTCATATAATGCCCCTCCAGTATCCGGATCCACATATTATAATAATCTTTGAAATCAGTGAAGAGTTCGCCTTTTTCGGCCATCTCCTCAATCTGTTCCTGCACTACGGCCCCGGTTTTTTCAATGGGAACATAAAACATATACAAAAGTTCGCTCACGGATGTCCGGAAAATAGCATATCTGTCTATGAGATTGTTCATCCGCTCCTGCTGAAAGCGGTTTAGGCCCAGAGTGGGAATATGCAGGAATTTCCGGAATTCATTTTCATAGATTTTCCGAAGGGTCTTAAAGGTTTCCTGGTCAATGTCCTCAAAATTGTAGGCTTTGGTTTCCTGCCCGATACGGGCCATTCTTTCCATCCATTTTTTCTGGAGATCAAAAATCCCGTCCCATGCCTGACGCTGCACCGAAGTAAAAAAATCCGGCAAAGTGTCCGTTCCCTTGAAAAATGCCTCCATATTTTCGGGAGAACTGAAGGAGGAAAACACTGCCTGGAAAATTTTGCTTCCGGTTTCCCATGATTTCTGCGTCTGCCGGATGCCTTTGGGTTTTACGGAAGAGGGGAGACCGAAAATATCAGGGATCCCCCCCTCTGTTTTTACCATTTCACCCCAGAAATCAGTAACAGACTTCATCCAGTCGGCAAATAATAATTCCGCGCCTGCTTCATTTTTCTTTTTTTCAGTCATAGGCTGCTCCGTTTCTGTTTATTCTGTTTTTCTGTGTATCCGCCTGTATCCGGTTTTTTGAAAATAACCTTTTTCATACCGGCAGGAACGGATCCCTCGGAGTAAATGGTATCTTCTCCGAATCCCCCTCCGATTTTCGGATCCGGCACAGTATTTTTTATGAAAAATTTTTAAGTAAAAGCAGGCATTTTCTGCCATGCATTTTTTTCTGATGCAGGCAGGAATATCCTGATCCTGCAAAAAAATGAAAATTTTTCCGTCTGTACCGGCCCCTGTTCCCGGCCCGGATGAACCGTGCCCCGGGATGATCCGTCAGGTAAAAGATCATAAACCCCATTATAAGTGAGCAAAAGGGAAAATATCAAGTATTTTTTTATATATTTATGTCAATGAAAAGTCAGAAACTCCGGAATCAGTAAAAACAGGAGGTTACAAACATCAGACGCAGCAGGCAGGCGGCAGACTTTTTTACATTGCCGGATTCAGATCTTCATTCGCACTGTTTGCATCCGGACTGCTTTTTCCCGTATTTTTCTTTGCAGAGTAGGCGGGAAAGGAGGACAGATCGCTCAGCGTTTTTTCTGTCATGCCCGATAAATCAATTCCGAGTTCCAGACAGAACCGGAACTGTTCCTGCATATTTTTTTTATAATTCAAATAGTTTACCAGGCTCTGCTCCAGATAGTTTTCAAAAAAATCCTGCAATACATTTTCTCCGGAACGGATAATCAGATGCAGCAGGGATACGGGCAGCAGTTTGTTGTTCCGCCGTGTCTGTTCCATAATCACCTGTGTCAGAATAAAAGCGGTTACATCCTGCTCGGTTTTCTGGTCAGTCACCTCCACCTGCCGGCCTTCCTGTATCATATCCGCCACATCACTGAGTGTTACATATGAACTGTTTTCGGTATTATACAGGCGGCGGTTCGGATATTTTTTCAGGCTTACTTTTTTTGAAGTCATTTTTTTGAATTCTCTTTTCATTTTCGGGGAATGCCCCCCCGCATTACAGGAACGGAATTTTCCGCGCCGGTCCGCCGGGGCATCCGGGTTTATATTGAGAAGAACAAGATGCGCTGCGATGATGCATCGCAATATTCATCCGTATCAATACCTGTTCAGTGCCTGGCATAATAGTCGTATTTATGCTTTAAAGTCAAGTTTTTTATATATTATTTATCCTTTTGTCTATTAATGTCCGTTTATATTGCAGTGCAATATTTTTTCTTGACTTTTCCGTTTATCCGTATTATTGTAAATGTCAGAAGTGATTCTTCAGCAGTTTGTGTAAGCAGTGAGGAAATCCGCTGAGGTGATTTTCTGCCCCGCCGCTTACGGGCTGCTGCATACAATAATCAAAAAAAAACGATAAGGAGAAATGGACAAATGATGGAGAATTCAAAAGTTGCAAACCAGATGATTTCTTTTCAGAAAACCCTTTTTGAAAATTCTTTTAATGCCATGTGCACCATTCAGGAGCAAACTGAAAAAATTGCAGAAACCTTCCTGAAACAGATGACATGGATTCCGGAAGAGGGTAAGAAATCTATCCGCGATTCTTTTGAAATGTATAAGAAGGCACGGGATACATTCAAAAAAACCGTTGATGACGGTTATACAAGACTGGAAGAAATGCTGGATAAAAAATAAAAGGGTTCCGGCAGAATTTGTTTTCATATAAACGGCCATGACCGCAGGGTCACAACGAAGCATGAAAGTCACCGGTAATATGCAAAAAAACCGCTTCGCTTATTTTTTGCACTCCGGGGACTTTCATATAAACGGCCATGAACTGCATTCACAACGGAAAATGAAAGCAGGGTGCGTTAGGCGACAGCCCTAACGCACCGGAATTTACAACTTACGGTGCGCTCTGCTAACGTCGGGGTATCCGATTTTGGCCGGGTGACAGGATTTCGGCTTTTTACCGATTCATCAATTTTTTATCGGTTTATTAAAATTTTAGCAGTTTATCAAAGAGGAGATCAGAATGGATCAGAAACAGATGTTCAAACAGATGATAGATTTTCAGAAAAGCACTTTCGATAATTCTTTTAATGCCATGAGCAGCCTGCAGGAGCAGGGTGAAAAAATGGTGCAGACCTTTCTGGAACAGGCCGCCTGGCTTCCCGAAGACGGAAAAAAAGCGGTAGACGGATGGCTGAATGCCTATAAAGAGGGCCGAAGCAAGTTTAAAGATGCTGTGGAGAAGAATTTTGAGAAAGTGGAAAAATACTTTGCCGGTGCAGAAAAAGAATAAAACCGGTATTTGATTTACACTGGGGTGTCCGGAATATCCGATACTGCGATCTGCTGTCCGGCCCCCTTTTTTTTTCGGAGGTCAGTAATGTTTTTATTAAATTATGGCGGAATGGAACAGTCTTCGGAACAGTGGTTCCGAAAGATGATGTCGCCTTTGCAGGCGGCAGCCAACCAGCTTACTGCCGTCCAGAATTATTATGCCGGTTACAGTAAATACCTGAATGATTTTTTTATTCCTTTTTTTGTTTCCACACATTATTTCCGTGATGTGGAACAGTGCCGGCTGATAAACAGCAATCCTCTGGAAAGCATGGAGTCTTATCTGGAGCTTATGTCATTCAATATGGAACTTTCCACCCGTTATTATACGGCCGGTATGCGGGTCGTAAATGAATATACCGCACGCGAAATCCCCAGGGCAATGGGGGCACTGTTTAACACAGTATTTGGTGTGGAAGGGGAAAATATTGAAAGTTTTACGGAGCGCCAGGCCAAAATTACAGAAATGGCTGTATCGGGGTATCCCAAAGCCATTCAGGATATTTCGGAAGAATACGGCTTTCATTTTGAAAAAGGCACCAATATGGGTTTTGACGAAAGAGAGCAGTTTGTTCTTTATCAGATTCTGCCGACCGATAAATCCGTCACAGTGAGGGAGGACGGGAAACCGGTTATGATCATCCCCCCCTATGTACTGGGGGCCAATATCCTCGGTTTTCTGCCGGGAGAACGGCGGAGTTATACCCACTGCTTTGCCAATATGGGCATTCCCACTTATATACGGATTATGAAAGATATCAGCACCACACCCGCGGTGCAGGTCATGAGCGGAGAAGACGATGCCCTGGATACACGTTTTTTCTGCGACAAAATCATGGCACGGCACGGCAAACCCGTTACCATTAACGGATACTGCCAGGGCGGTTTTATGTCGGTCTGCGATATTCTGTCCGGGGAACTTGACGATGTTGTGGACGCGCTCATTACCTGTGTGGCCCCGATGGACGGAACCCGCAGTAAGGGACTGAAACATTTTCTGGCAAGTCTTCCCCCGCGCTTCCGGGATCTGGCCTACGGAACCAAAACCCTGCCCAACGGAAACCGGGTGGGCGACGGCGATTTGATGGGATGGGTCTATAAACTGAAAAGCATTGAAGTGGAAGCCCCTGTGGTGGCCTTTTTCCGGGATATGACCATGCTGACCCCGAGAAACGGAAAAGATGTGACCATCAGTAAAACGGCGGCCGCGCTGAACTACTGGCTGAAAAATGAACGCAATGATCTCCCGCTTGCCATTACAGAGATGAGTTTTGCATCCTATACCAACCCCATCAGCAGGGACGGTACGCTTCCGGTAAAACTTTTCGGCCGGGAACTGAATTTCAAACGGCTTGCAGAAAAAGGCATCCGCTGGCTTATCTGTTACGGTGAGGGCGACGATCTGGTGGAAAAGGAAACCGCGCTGGCCCCTCTGGATTATGTTAATGCGGAAATTTCCGCCTTTCCCAAAGGACATGTGGCCATTGCCACCTCCTGGTCGGATCCCCGTTCGGCATGTGCCCTGCATACCCGCTTCGGTGAGAAAAACCACAGAGGACCTGTCCGCTTCCAGCTGGATCTGGATTTGGAATTTTTCGGTCTGGATGAAAAAATCGGCAGTCTGAACGCGGAAACAGATGCTTCGGGAAAAGCGGAAAAACAGGAAGGCAAAACAGCCCAAAAGACGGCACCGGCTCCGAAAACCGCTCCTGCGGCAGAGGTTTCAAAAAGCAAAAAAGAAGAGCAGCAGGCAAAAGTATAATCCGCAATTTTGAAAAAGGACAGAATAATGGATGAGAAATTCTTGGAATTCTGGGGCAATTTTCTGCTGAATGCTGCCCGCGGCAAAAAACAGACCGACAATATGTTCCGATGGATGCAGACCGGCTTTCCGAATCTGAATGAGTCCGCTTCAGATAAAGGTCCTGATTTCCGGGAACTCACCCAAATGTTTCGCAAACTCTACGGACTGGAAGGACTGTCCGCATACGGTGACGATTATAAAAAAATGTCTGAAAAGGCATTGGAGGATTTTCAGAAGTCTTTTAAAGAATATCTGTCTGTAATGGGTATTGTTTCTCAGGAAGAACATCTGGCCCTGGTGGAAAAATATGAGAATCTGAAGACAAAGTGTGCGCAGCAGGAAGAAAGCATCAAACACCTGAAGATGCTGCTCAGTGCAAGAGGAACATCTCAAACGGAATTTACCACACAGCTGGAAAGCATGGTCAAAAACCAGGGAGAATTATTTCGGAAAATAATGACTGATTTCGGTCAGTATTACGATAAATCGGAAAACAGTTCTGAAAATACGGACCGGGAAAAAACCGGAAAAAAAGGAGTGAAAAGCAATGATGCAGGAGACAAAACAAACACAGATATTTGAGCAGATCAGTGATTTTCAGAAAAATGCCATGGACACATCTTATAAAAACATGGAAATGATGCAGGATCGCGTAGAAAAAATGGCCGATCTTTTTTTTGAACAGAGCCTGTGGTTTTCGGAAAAATGGGAAAATGCCATAAAAAACTGGAACCGAAGCTGTCAGGAAGGCTGTGAAAGTATGACAAAAACAGCAATGGAAAGATTTGGCAAAATAGGGTTCCCCTATCTTTCCTGATTTTATAAAACGTCAGAAATTCCCCTGCACCGGCGAATGCCGGAGCAGGGGAAACTGCCGGAATTGCCGGGTTCCTGCTTTTGCCGGAATGCGGCAGAAACAGAAATCCGGACTTTCGGCGATTCATCTTTTTTGACAAAAAACGGCGGCCGCTTTGCAGCAGCCGTTTTTTTTGCCTGAAAAAACACCTGTTTTTCTGCAAAAACAGGTGTTGCATATGCCAAAAAACTATCTTTTCCGACTGGCGCGTTTGGATGCTTTCAGCGGGTTGATTTTTGCCTGCGGTGCAACCGTTTCGGCCTTCACATGGGTTGCCATATTGCAGATACCGCTCTTCCATTTCAGGGCAGGATCCGGTGCAGCACTGCAATACATACCGGATTCATATTCGATAAGGAGGCTGCAGCCTTTGCATGCTTCAACCGCTTCCCGGCATCTTCCGCCCGTATAGGAACATCCCGATTTTTTCATCATCGGACAGTCCTGACCGTTTCTTACTGTAGTACAAATCATTTTGCTTTCTCTCCTTTATTAAAAATGAAAAAACCGGGATTCATTCCGGTTTTCCGTCATTTATATATTATTCATCTATAAACCCCAAATATATAATGAAGTGCCGATAAATTGTCAAGCATGGAATATCTTTTTTCAGATTTTATTTGCCCTTCCGCTGTCTTTTCTCCGGATTCCGAAAATATTTTTTGGAAGATCATATTATTAACTGTCTGTAAATCATATCGTTACGGCATTATCATAATCAGTAGATCGAAAAGTTTCCCCCGGATACGGTTTTACAGCTGCCCCGGAGTGCAAAAACTGTATTTCTGCACCGCCGCATCTCCCGGTTACCCCATGCAAAAATACAATTTTTGCACTCCTCCGGTTTATTTTAGCCGCGAAAAACACGGACGGCCACCGGAAAATATTTATATCCTACTGTTTTTTTTAATATATTTTTGTGTTTCGTGGTTTTCTGTAAAAAAATGAAAAAGTGCAGTCAGTAATATTCTGGAGCTTAATATGTATCAAAACCCGGTTTTCCGATTTTTTACGAGATCATCAGAGTTCGCTTATTGAAAATTGTCTTTATTTCGTATATAAACAGTTCATGAATAAAATCAGTCTGAAAACATATGATGATTATATCCGTGCATTAATGAATATCAGCCGGGCCGTTACTTCCGATCTGTTTCTGGAAGACCTGCTTAAACTCATTGTCATGGTCACGGCCAAAGTCACCAATACCGCCATCTGCTCTCTCTGGCTGGTGGATGAAAATGAAAAACCGCCCCTGATCCGTCTGAAAGCCACCCAGGCCATTGAGCCGGAATATGTGCAGGATCGGACCCTGGGCATGGACGAAGGTGTGGTCGGTTATGTCGTAACGACACAAAAACCCTTTATCATCAAAAATGTGCTGGAAAATGAAAAATTCAAAGAAAAAGATATGGCCGGAAAACTGGGGCTGATTTCCATGGTCGGAGTTCCCCTGAAACTCAAGGATGAAAAAGTCATCGGAGTACTCAACTGTTTCACTTCCGAACCCCATGATTTTTCCGAAATCGAAGTCAATCTGATGACTGCCGTGGCCAATCAGGCCGCTGTGGCCATTCTCAATACAGAATTGATGGTCAAGACCGAAATCATCCGGGAGGAACTGGAAACCCGGAAAAGGGTGGACCGGGCCAAGGAAATTATCATGAACCGGCGGAATATGAAAGGGAGTGAAGCCTACCGCTGGCTGCAGAAACAGAGTATGGATTCCCGCAAATCCATGCGGGAAGTGGCCGAGGCCATTATTCTTTCAGAGGAACTGTATGATCGGTGAGGGGATCATGGTGAATGGTGCAATGCAAGATCCTCTTTGAGAAAAATCCGGAACCGGAAAACTGAACCGCAGATTCACACAGATGAACGGGATTCCGTAATCCGTGTGAATCTGCGGTTTTCAGAGCTTCCGCTGCTTTTCTCAGCAGATATGTTACATTACAGATGAATGGTAAACGGCTGCATCAGTCTGCTTTCCGGATGCTGAACACCGGAAGATCGGAATATTTTTTGATTCAGGACGGGAAACTGAAAAATATGAATAATTCAAGGCAGAATACTGCCATTCTGAGGGCTTTCCGTGCCTCAGCCCGGATATCCTGCTTTGGGACAAAGGTGCTCTGATGAGGGATGCAAAAAAAGCAGTCATACTGACTTATGATGCGGTTTCCCCTTTGGGGACAGATTTTCAGGAACAATGGCAGCGTGCTGTCAGAGGGGAAAGCGGTATCGGCAGACTGAACCGTTTCCCTTTGGAAGAAAATTTTCCGGTGCGCATCGCAGGGCAGGTGCCGGAATGTGATTTCAAACCCTATGCTTTTCTCAGCCCCCGCGCACTGGCCCTCTGGCCTTCTCCCGTATTTCCCCATGCCATGCTGGTGGTTCACCGGATGCTGGAAAAAAGCGGTATTGACATCACAGGAAAACTGGCCCCCCGCACGGCCATTACCTTCAGCTCCGCGGTAGGCGGTCTGGATGCTGTTCTGTCTGCGGACCGGCGGATGATTGCAGAAAAAAAACTGTCTCCGCCTTATACCAATCCCAATTCCTGCATCAATATGGTGGGGGGAAAAATCTCTATCCTGACCGGAGCCACCGGGCCCATTACATCGGCCATTACCGCCTGTGCCACAGGGCTTTCTTCTGTCATCGTCGGGGCCATGCTTTTGGAACAGGGGCGGGCCGACCTTGTCATCTGCGGAGCCGTGGATTTTCCCCTGGTGGAACCCATTGTGGCCGGATTTGCCACCATGAACGGGGCCTGCCGTTTCCGTCCGGGGAAGTCCGGCCGGGCTGCGGAAGTCCCTGCCCATGCCAGCCGCCCTTTTTCCCTTGAAAGAAGGGGGTTTGTTATTTCCGAAGGTGCAGGCGGTATTCTCATTGCCACAAAGGAATTTGCCGAAAGTCACGGTCTGCCTTACGCTGTTGAAATTGCCGGATGGAGCATGACATCCGATGCCCGCCATTTTGTGGCCCCCAATTATGAAACTGTAAAACGCTGCATGAGTGAGGCTGTTGCCGATGCCGGGATCACACCCCGGGAAATTGATGCGGTTAACGCCCATGCCACATCCACAAAAATCGGGGATAAAATTGAATATGATGCCCTCCGGGCCGTATTCGGGAAGCATATGCCGCCGGTTTCCGCCAATAAATCCATGACCGGCCATGCCATGGGCGCATCCAGTGCCCTTGAAGTTATTCTGGCGGTGGAAGGAATGCAGCGGGAAATACTGCTGCCCACCATTAATTATACCCCGGATCCGGAAATGGAAATAGACTGCGTGGCAGAAGGTTCCCGGAATCTTTTCCAGGAATATGTACTGAAAAACGCTTTCGGTTTCGGCGGATGCAACTGCTGCATTGTGCTGCGAAGAAAATATTGAATGCTTACGTTTAATGTTGAGTGCTTAGGGACTCAGAAAAAGATAATTCCCCCGGTTCGTCCCGTCAGCAGAGACGAAACAAAGGTTTGGCATATTTCTGCCGGACAGTTTCAGAGGGTTTATTTTTTGCCGAGTACCTTAATGCTTATTTATAAAGGATGATTATATTACATATTCAGCATTCAGCATTCAGTATTCAGCATTCAGCATTCAATATTACCTATGAAAGCACCAAAAAACAGACGGGTATTTGTCATCGGTTACGGGGCCGCCACCCCTTTGGGCAGTACTTTTGAAAAAACATGGCAGAAAGCCCTGCGCGGAGAAACCGGATTCCGGAAAATCAGCCGCTGCCGGGTCAATACCCTCAGCAATGTGGTGGGGGAAATACCGGACTGGGATCCGCTCTCCCTTGATTTTACCGACCGGAAAGAGGTGTACAACTGGAATGCCGGATTTGTTATCCTGACCATGGCCCTGTGCAAAGAGGCACTGGAACATTCCGGTCTGGAAATTAATGAAGAAACCGGCCCCCGCACAGCCTGCCTCATCGGTTCGGCTTTAAACGGATGTGATGCCTTCCGCATTGCAATGGATAATTATCTGAACAAAGGTCCTTTTAAAGTCAGTCCCTACCTGCTGCCCAATCTCTGCGCCAACCTGCCTGCGGGTAAAGCCGGAATGCTGACCGGTTTCACGGGCCCCATTTTTTCCCCCCAGGGGGCCTGCGCGACCGGGAATTATGCCATTGGCATTGGGGCCAGGATGATTCGGGACGGAGACTGTGATTTTGCGCTGGTCGGCGGCGCGGATACCTGTCTGATACCCGAAATTATCCACGGTTTTGCCAATATGAATGCCACCATCAAAATTGTGGAAGGCGACCGGGCCTTTCATGATCCTGCCCAGGCATCCCGGCCTTTCAGTATTGACCGGCGGGGTATGGTGCTTTCCGAGGGCGGGGCGGTGCTGGTGCTGGCCGCAGAAGAAATGCTTCCGCTTTACGGACTGAAAGCCAGAGCCGAAGTGCAGGGGGTGGGCTGGAGCTCGGACGCGCACCATTTTACCCTGCCCAATCCGGAAACCATTATCCGGGCCATCCGGCAGGCCATAGATGATGCGGAAATTCAGCCCGCGGATATTGCGTATGTCAGCGCGCACGGCACTTCCACATCCAAAGGGGATCTCACGGAAATTGACTGCCTGCGCAGTGTATTCGGCAAAGCACTGGAGAAAATCCCTGTGTCTTCCAACAAATCCCAGATCGGCCATACACTGGGGGCTTCCGCGGCCATTGAAGCCGCACTGGGAATTGAGGGAATGCACAGGGGCCGTCTGCTGCCCACGGTGAACCATATTCCCGATCCGGCCCTGGCGGATATAGATACTGTTCCCAACCAGGCCCGGCGGCAGAATTATGAGTTTTTCCTGTCCAATTCCTTCGGATTCGGGGGAACCAACTGCTGTCTGATTTTTAAAGGGGTATGAATGAAACCCAAACCCTTTCTCCCCGAAATTCTCAAAGAAAACCGCCCGTATTACCGGGATAAAAACAGCGGTCTGACCTGGCACTGCTGCAGTCAGCGGGTGCTGTATGCGGATACGGACCGTTCTCAGGTAGTTTATCATGCCAATTATCTGCGTTATTTTGAACTGGGCAGAGCCAGTCTGATGCGGGATGCCTGTTATCCGTATAAAGAAATTGAAGAAAGCGGTTTTATTTATCCCATTATCCAGGTGGAACTGAATTATTTCAGCCCCCTGTATTATGATGATCCCATGCGGATATTTACCCGGCCCTCGGAGCTGGAACGGGTGAAACTGCGTTTTGACTATGTGATTAGCCATGAGGAAACAGGGGAGATTGTCTGCAAAGGTTTTACCCGGCACTGCGCCACCAACAGATCCGGGCGGCCCGTGGGGATTGATGAAAAAACCCTGATGCTGTGGAAGCATTTTCCGGAATGAAAAAAGCTCTGCGCATCCCCCTGAATATTGAAATTCCGGCTTATCTCCGGGATCACCGATTTATGGGCAGGGCCGTGTTTCCGGCTGTGGAAGCCATGCGTCTGCTGGCAGCTTCTGTCCGCGCCGAATTTCCGGAAATCCCCGGGGACTGCATCTGCAATGCCCGTTTTGACAAATTCCTTCCCCTTTCTCCGGAGCAGGAGCAGATGGCGGTTTTTCATGAAGCAAAAGAATGTGAAGACCGTGTTATTTCCAAACTCATCACCCGTATTTATTCGGAAAAAACCGGCATTGGCCGCAGCATAGCGCATGTGATGCTTCATTTTCCGAAAACCGCCCGCCCGCGCCGGGAAAATCTGCCTGCTGCTGTTCCGGAAAAAAACGGTCCTTATGAAATTCCGGCAGAGCGGGTTTATGCCGAACTGGTTCCCTTCGGCCCGTATTATCAGAATATTATCGGTTCTGTACAACTTTCGGAGAATCGGGCATCCGCAGATGTGCGGGGCGGTTCCGCAGGAATTTCTGTATACTTCCCGAATTCTTCCGCAGATATTTCTGTTTCCCCTTTTCCCCTGGATGCGGCCTTTCATACGGCCTGCGTATGGAGTCAGCGATATGCGGGAATGGTGGCATTTCCCGTGGCATTCAAAGCCCGGCATATTATCTGCCCCCTTCTTTTTAATGAAACATACCGGGCCGTTTCTTTTCCCCTGCGACGGGAAAAAAGCATACTGTTTTTTGACATTGTCCTGTATGACCGGAAAGGAAATCTTTGTGAAAGTGTGGAAGAACTGCAGATGCGGGATGTCAGCCGGGGCAGACTCAGACCGCCCCCCTGGATAAAAAAAACGGTAGTGGGTCAAACCGCTTGATTTGAAATTCTACTCCCCCGGTCTTCCGGATTCTTTTTTTCTAAGTCATGCGTTATAAATTTTCCCCTGACTATCTAACCCGACCTGCAGTTTTAAGTGAAACAAAGCATTGACGATCTCGTGAAAACTCGGCAAATCAGGCTTTGATATACTGATCCAATTTTGGTTTTTCCGGGCACAAAAATTGCTGAGCCCGAAAACATACCTTTTTTGACCTGTTTTCACGTTTTCGGAGTCAGAAACAGCCGTTTTTCAGCAATCCGGTTCAAGGGCAAAAACTGTGCCCGGAAAAACCAAAATGGGAGTACGATACATATCAATATGCTGATTTTATTAACAGCGATTTTCAAAAATCTGACTTTTTACAAGATCATCAAAGCATTCGTCCCCCCAAAAATTATCCGCTGGCAGACGCTGTTTTTTCCTCTTCCTCACTGTCCGAACGGGACTGCAGCCAGGCCTTGATGACTGCGTGAAAAAGTGTAGCCAGGGGGATGGCAAAGAAAAGACCCCAAAAGCCCCATAATCCGCCGAAAAACAGCACCGCCACGATAATGGCCACCGGATGAATATTGACAACTCCCGAAAGAAGCAGGGGAACCAGCAGGTTGCCGTCCAGGGCCTGAATAACGGCAAGGGCAGTCATCACATAGGCAAACTGCGCGACCCATCCCCATTCAAAAAATGCGATGAGTCCCACCGGCAGAAACATGACCGTTGCACCGATATAGGGGATGAGCACGGAAAGCCCCACGAAAAAGGAAAGCAGCATGGCAAAGGGTACGGAAAGCAGCATAAAACTGGCATAGGTAACACTCCATACAATAAAAATCTCCCATATCTTTCCCCGCACATAATTTCCGATCTGCAGATTGACCTCCTGCCATACTTCACCGGCCAGTTTCCGCTCGGAAGGCAGTACCCCTTTGAACCAGTTGATAATCAGATCCTTGTCTTTCAGAAAAAAGAAAACCATAAGGGGAACCAGAATGGAATACACCAGTAAGGCAATCAGCCCCCGCACCGATGTCAGGGATATGGATACAAGATACTGCCCCATCCGGGTCAGCTCCGAAGTCAGATAGCCCATGATCTGCCGGATCTGCTCTTCGGAAATAAATTCCGGATAACGGTCCGGCAGGCGCAGCAGTTCTTTCTGTCCGTCCGCAAGCATGGAGGGCAGATCCTGGATCAGCTGGACAATCTGCCGGGACAGTATGGGAATCAGCCAAATTATCATCACCAGCAGAAAGGCCATAAACAGGATAAAAACCGCCAGCACCGCTGCCATGCGCGGCATCCGGAATTTTTCCAGTTTAAAGACCATGCCTTCCAGCAGATAGGCAATCACCACACTGATAAAAACCGGGGTGAGCATATCCCCCACCGCAAAGATCAGCACAAAGCCCAGAATCAGGAAAATCCCCAGCATCAGCAATTGGGGATCGGAAAAATAGCGGCGGGTCCAGGTTCGGAAAATATTTGTCATGTTTACCTTCTGTATCACTTTCAGTCTCCTTTTTCCGGAAAGAGGAGATGCCGTATCCATCCCCCCAAACTGTTTCCTTTAAGCATTTCCCTGTCCCAGCGGTCAAACTCCTCCGACAGTTTCAGCGGATCGGAAAACCACTGGGAGCGTTTGACCATTGTTTCATTGGGATCCAGATTTTTCAGCACACGGGCCGGATTTCCGGCAGCCACCGTATCCTGGGGAATATTTCTGGTGACAACGGAACCTGCACCGATTACGCTGTTTTTACCGATACGCACTCCTTTGCAGATAATGGCCTGATCTCCGATCCATACATTTTCTTCAATATGCACCGGTTCGGGTGTGCCCATGGAAATGCGGTTGTAAATATCGTGCCAGTCCGAATCCGTAATATAGGCCCCGCTGGCAATCATGCAGTTGTCGGCAATATTCACCGCTTTTGCGGCTCCGATACGCACCCCCGGACAAAGCAGGCAGTAATTCCCCACATGAATATTTCCGGATTCGTTTATGGCAGACCAGACAGCAAAACGGACTTTCCGGTCAGGAGCCGCAATTACAGTGGGATAATCTCCGATACGGACACCTGCGCCGAAAATTTCCGTGTGCCAGGGTTTCATAAAAACCGCACCTTTCCCCAAAGAGTCAAACTGGGGGCGCAGGTAATGATTTACATAGAATTTTTCAAATTTCCGGTACAGTTTTTTCAGTGCATAGGGACGGTGATCTCTTCGCAAAAGCTCTCCTCAGGGAATAATACCCGTTTTCATCCAGTAATCATGAGAAAAAATCCGGCGGCCCGGTGTCAGTTCATATACGGAATCCGCAGCCATAAGAACAACCGCATTGGTCCAGGAATTCGCTTCTTCGGGCCAGACGGTCATATCGGGCCAGGTATAACCGCACCAGTAATCCCCCCCGTCATACCGTTTATCGGAAATCCAGCTGAATATGATTCCGGCCTGTTTATGATTTCCCATTGCAGAAAGAGTCAGGCAGAATTCCGAACTTTCGGCCATCGTCACCCAGGGGCGGTCAGACACACATCGGACTCCCTGTCCGTTGATAATAAATTTTTTCCAGTATTTTTCAATGCGTTTTTTGGCGGCATTCCCGGTCAGCGCCCCGGCAAGTACCGGATAAAACCAGTCCATGGAATAGCGGGATTTGGTCATATTAAAAAGATGGGGGCAGTGGTTTATGGCATAATCCAGACGGCAGAGAGATTTCTGCCAGTCGGGCCGGGAAAATCCCAGAACAGCCGCCAGGGCCAGGGCGCACTTCAGACTCAGGAAAACCGAAGCCGAAGCCGTAAGCAGGGCCATGGGATCGGGACGGCCCTCCGGACTGACTGCCCAGTATATTTCTCCGCTTTCGGCCTGCAGTCCTGCCGCAAAATCCACAGCGGCCTCTGCCACCGGCCATATGCGTCTGATAAATTTTTCATCTCTGCTGATGAGATAATAATGGTACAGACCCACCGCGATATAGGCTGCCATATGACTTTCCCGTGTTTTATCTTCGGGGCGGCCTTCCCGGTAGGCCGAGTACCAGCTCCCGTCTTCCAGCTGATTTTCCGCCAGCCATTCAAAAGCCTGCCGTGCTTCTGCCAGGTATCCCCCGATACTCAGCCCCATGGCCCCTTCCGTATGATCCCAGGGATCTGTTTTTTCTCCCCGGGACCAGGGAATTTCTCCGCTTTTATACTGCACCTCCGCAATCCGTCCTGCAAGGTTTTCCACATCCAGGGCAGTGTTTTGCTGCAAACTGCCGGAAATTTCATATCTCATCTGAGAAAACAATCCTTTCTGACCCACATTTCGATTGTCTTTATAACACTTTGAAAATTAAACAGAATTTTTCAAATTTTTTTTACATCGCAAAGAATCGGACTCAATAAATTCAGTTTGTTGAATCGCAAAGAGCGAAATGCGGGTTATGATATTCATAAAACAGGTATATTCATTACCCCGAAAATCAAACGGCATGAATACCACCGTATTGTAAAAACATAAAAAGGAGTTTTCATACTGTGAAATAAAAGAATCTGCAAGAAGAATATGGCAGAAAAAAATGGGAACCGAATCTTTTCTGCATCCTCTCCGCTTATTTATTATATACTCAGCAGATCAAAAAATTCCGTAATTCCCCCTCTTCCCCCGGCGGGCCAATGCTGTTGATCAAGGTGCAGGGGCGTATGCAGTGCGCCCTTGCAGGAGTGACATAAGCCGCCGGTTTCCCCTGACAGAGCATTATTCCAATTCCGGAATTCTTTTCATGGAACGGCGGTATTTTTTTCCGCTGTTTTTTATTTCTCATGGAAAATATGATTGACTTCGTATGCAGCAACAGTTCGGTAATTTTTTCTGATTTCCTGGCTGTAAAAATGTAACCTTCTGAAATCATTAAATGAGAATTTTCAGACAGAGATTTATAACAATACTTCGGTAATTTTTTGATATTTTAAATATAAAATATATCAGTTGGTTAAAAAATGAATCAGCAAATTTTGCAGATAATTTTCCCGCTAAAATATTTTTATCAATGTCAGCTCAATGACATTGAGGTGAAAGTCTCACATACGGTTGGGGGCAAAGAGACAGCAGTGTCTCCGGCCTGCCGGGTACAGGGACTTACGGCGGGTTGACGTTAAGAGGGCAGCAAATTTGTCTTAACATGGCGTGGCTGCCGTTAACATGCCGCCCCTGCCGCTTAATTCAGCGTTATGCATCTGAAACAATATGATTTCTAATTCATTGTAATTAAAGTATATTTAAATAATGTGTGTTAATAATTTACAAATTATCAGAAATTTGATAAGTTACAATAATATTTATTGATAATCCTCTGCACAAAATATTGATGGTCTCGTAAAAAGTCCGAAAATCAGGTTTTGATACATATTAACAGTCTGATTTTATTAACAGTGATTTTTGAATTTTAGACTTTTTACCGATTCATCAAATATTGGTAATGAAAAGTATGTTACTCAAAAAACGACACCCTGATGTCATTTTGGAAACTTGGCATTAACGTAAGACTCCCCTCCCTGAGGGAGGGGGAGGGTGGAAACGTCATTAATTGCAAAGCGTTGTTTACCCCCTCCCGCCGGGGGAGGGAAATATTCTGCTTAAGTCAATGACATTGACTTGGCATCTGTAATTTCAATAAGTTGAAGCTGATAAAATATAAAGCCGCCATTTTTTACTGAACAAAAGTATTAGCTTTAACCATTTAAATTTATTTGATTTTATCTGAATCAATATTTGATTTTATCTGAATCAATGTCAGACAGGTGTCATTTTTTACAGCCGCAAGAACTTGTCAGGTTATCAAAATTATTGAAGATATATTACTTTTAGCAGAAGCTGGTAATGACGGTGAATGGGAAGACCGGATTTTATATTTGCCTTTGTGATGGAAAAACTGAAATATCAATTGAGTGTAACCTTTTTTTGTATTCAACTATTGATGAATCGGTAAAAAGTCCAAATTTCAAAAATCGCTATTAATAAAATCAGAGAGTTAATATGTATCAAAACCTGATTTTCGGACTTTTTACGAGACCATCAACTATTGATTGTAAAACCATATATACTGTCCACCGTCATAAACTGCGTTTTTGAAAGCAGGTGTTTTTCAGTTTCGGCCTTACCGGAACCGGTTTCATAAAACTCAGATTATGCCGGTGCTGAGTATACTAACCCAGGTTGCCACCTGTCGGGGCAGCAACCAAAAATCAGGCAGTTACAGGATACTTAAAAGTTACCGGAACGAAAAATCAGCAGGTTACGTTTATAGGTGGCAACTTGAGTTATATTAAGTCCCGGTCATTTCTCCGCCATGCCAGCTCCCGCAGTGATAATCGTCCGGATATCCCAACCCTTCAAAATACCGCTACCCGAAAAGTTTGCTCCGGATACGGTTTTACGACTGTCCCGGAGTACAGAAACTGTATTTTTGCACGGCATCAGATCCCGGCTGCCCCATGCAGAAATACAGTTTCTGCACTCCTCCGGAAACTTTTCGATCTGCTGAGTATGGATAAATATTATGGATAAATATTATGGATAATATTTTCCCCATAGCAGGCAGTCCCCGAAAATATGATTGACTTTGTATGCAAAAAAAAGCAAAGTTATTTTAAAAAATAAAAATCATGCGGAAAAAAAATTTTCCCTTCGGACAAAAATTCGATAGTGGATCAAATCCGCTGATTTTTCTGTAAGGGCCTGCTGCATAGCCCCCCGGGCATTCCGCTGCGGGGCCTATGCGATACACCCCTGCGGTAAAAATTTGATACATCAGCGGATTTGGACAACTTTCAAAAATTCAAATCGGGTAAAGGAATTATGCAAAAAAAATCTTTCATTCTGCTTTGTTCCGGTCTTTTGACATCTGTTTTTCTGCTGCCTCTTATTATAACAGGATGCGGCAAATTTTTTAAAGGAGAAGACAACAGCATCCGTATTGCACTGGTCGGCCCTATGACCGGGCCGAATCAGTCGGTGGGAAAATCCTTTTACCAGGGGGTGAAACTCTGGCTGGATGATTTTAACGCCCGGGGAGGAGTAAACGGCAGAAAAATCGAGCTGGATATTTATGATGATCATAATACACCCGAACTGGCAAAGGACGTGGCAGAGCAGAAAATCGGCCCCAGCAGTGTCATTGCCGTTATCGGCCACCACTACAGCAGCTGCTCAATCAAAGCGGGGGAGATATATAAAAACCTGGGAATTCCTGCTATCACACCTGCCTCCACCAATGTCAAAGTGACGGAAAACAATCCCTGGTATTTCCGCACTTCATTTAATGACAGAACCCAGGGACGTTTTCTTGCCAATTATACCCGTATGGTATTTCAGAAATCTTCTGCCAGCATTATTTACGAAAACGATGATTACGGGCGTTATCTTGCCGAAGTTTTTGAAGAAACATCCAAAGAACTGGGAACGGAAATCAAATACAAATGGTCTTTTGATGCGGATGACCGCCTGCTGGAAGACAGTCTGAAACAGATTGTTTATGATCTCAAATCCAAAGAAGAGGATGCAGGGGTAATTTTTGTCTCCGCCCATGCAGGCCCGGGCATCAAAATTCTGAAAATCATGAAAGATTCGCTGGTGCTGAACCCGGTGATGGGGCCGGATGCCTTTGCATCCGAGGCATTTCAGAAAGGATTTGATGTTTATCCCAAAGAAAAACGCAACCCGGGTTATTATACCAACGGCATGTATGTCACCACACCGCTGATTTTTGACACCACCAATGAAAAGGGGCAGAATTTCAAAGATCGGTACCAAAACAAATTCGGGGAAAATCCGGGCTGGCATGCGGCATTTGCCTACGATTCCGTCATGGTGCTGACCCATGCACTGGAAAATATCACTATGGGCGGCACCATTGACTCCCTGCCGGAAGACCGGCGGAAACTGCGCAATTTTATTGCAAAAATGCTTAGTCTGGATGATGCCGTGGAAGGCGTTACCGGTCATAATTATTTTGATCAGAAAGGTGATTCCCAAAAACCCGTACTCATCGGTGTGTATAAAAATCAGAATATTGTATCCGCGCTTACCCAGTTTAAAGCCGTTGCCAATCCTGCAATGCAGGCATTTATGGAATCCAACCGGAAAAAAGACCGGGCGGTTCAGTTTGACGGTCATTATCTTTACCGGATCAATGTGGTATATACAGGAGTGGAGATGCTTGAAATCCGGGATCTGAATTTTAAAGATCTGACCTGCACCCTTGATTTTTTCCTGTGGTTCCGCTTTCAGGGAGATCCGGAACTGAATCAGTGGAATTTTCTCAATGCTGTGGAACCCCTGCCCGAAGAAGGCGCGCAGGTGGGCAAAGGGGAGGCCTGCGGTGTCAATATTGAAAAAGTGCGGGAAAAAATCAGCAAAGACGGACTGCATTATTATCTGTACCGGATCCGGGGGCGGTTCCGCATGGATTTTCTCCCCGGCCGGTTTACCTATGGGGAACACATGGCGGGCCTGAGTTTCCGCCATCCGGAACTGGACCGCAACAACCTGATTTATGTAAAAGATGTGCTGGGGATGGGGGAAATCCACGATGAAAAGGATATTCTGGCAAAAATGGACAGGGATCAGGTTCTCAGTCCGGCAGTTGACTGGAAAATCAGACAGATATCTTTTTTTCAGGATATTGTGGAAGAAATCTCCAAGGGAAATCCGGACTATCTGAATATTACCGGCAGTTCTGTCAGTTATTCCCGTTTTAATGTGGGCATCCGGATTGTGCCCAACAAACTTATTCTCCGCAACCTGATTCCCCGGAACTGGGTGATTTTTATTCTGCTTTCCTCTCTTTTTCTTTTCTGCCTGATTCCCTTTCTGGGCAGAAGCGAAAGGTTTCATTCTTATTCCAGAATACTCTGGTTTTTCCACTTTCTGTCGGCCTTTCCCCTGCTGATGTCCTGGGAATTTTTTGCCATTGACCGTCTGGGGGGCACTTATTATCTGGATCCGGTCATTCTGATGATAAATATCCTGTGGTGGTTTATTCCGGCCTACTTTATCAGCAAAGGTGCGAGAATGTTTCTCTGGGATCCCCTGGAAGAAAAAACCGGGCGCAATGTGCCCCATGTGGTAAAAAATGCCATGAGCCTTATCATATATACCCTGGCATTTTTCGGAATCATTGCCTTTGTTTTTGATGAACCCCTGACCAGTCTGCTGGCCAGTACGGGGGTGGCGGCCATGATTCTGGGGCTGGCTTTGCAGGTGAACATATCCAATATTTTCTCCGGAATCGCCATCAATGTGGAGCGACCCTTCCGGGTGGGCGACTGGGTAAAAATCAATGATTTCAAGGAAGGGCGGGTGATAGACATCAACTGGCGCACCACCCGCATCAAAACACGGGATGATACCATTCTGTGCATCTCCAACAGCCAGGCCTCCGAATCCGTGATTGAAAATTTCAGTTATCCCGATGACGGTTTTTTTCAGTATTTTACCATTCATGCGGATCCCGTCCATCCGCCGGAGCGGGTGAAAAAAATTCTGCTGGATGCGGCTCTTTCCACCGAAGGAGTGGAAAAAGAACCGCCGCCCTCCACCCGTTTTCTGGGACTCACGGCCGGCATGACCGGGCAGAGCAAATCCTGGGCAGCCAATTACCTGATTTCCATCTATGTCCGGGATTACGGCAAAAAATTTGCCTATAATGAGGCCCTGTGGGACAATATCTGGACCCATATGCGCCAGGCCGGCATCCGCCATGTCATTGACCGCCAGGAAATGCATATGGTGGTGGAAGGCATTAAAAAGAAAAAAGCACTGCCGGATCGATCCCTTGCCCTCCTGCAGGAAATATATCTTTTTGAACCTTTCTCCGAAGATGACAGGGTATATCTCAGCAAAAAGATGAAACGCCATCATTTTTTCCCCGGAGAAAGCATTTTCCGCCAGGGAGATTCCGGAAATTCTCTCTTTGTTATTGAGGAAGGGGTTGTGGCTGTCCGGGTCCGTTTTAACAATACCGGAAAAGCGGTGGAAGTGGCCCGCATGGGAGCGGGAAATGTTTTTGGAGAAATGGGACTGCTGACCGGCGAAACCCGCACAGCCACCATTATATCTGTTACAGAAACCTGGCTGTATGAAGTGACCAAAGATGATATTGCCCCGCTGATTGAAAAGGAACCCAGAATTTCACGGCGGATGAGCGATATTCTCACGGAAAGAAAGATGGCAACCGAAGCCCGGCGGCATACCGAAGAAGTGCAGGATTTTGATAAAGAAACCATTGCCGCTCAGATATTCAACAAAATCCAGAATTTTTTCGGGTTTGCAAAATAAGGTGATTTCCTGAAAAAAATGCAGCAAAAAAGTGCCGGACGGGAAGTTTGGCAGTGTCTGACAGCCGCTGCCTTCATGTTTTTTTGTGACTGCATATCAATATCATTGACTTAGGGACCCGGTAAGAAATAAATCCTCCGGAAATATCCTGCGGATAAACAGAAACTGTGCATTCCGTCCCCTGATCAGATGAAACGGGGCAGTTATTTTTTGCTGAGTGCCTTAAGTCAATGACATTGGACTGCATATCATGGCTGTTTATATGAAAGTCCTTCTGTAGAGACGCACGGCGTGCGTCTCTCTGCGGTGTGCGTCTTCTGCAGAGACGCACACCGTGCGTCTCTACGGGATGGCACTTTCATGCTTCGCTGTGAGTCACGGCTCATGGCGGTTTATATGAAAGTGTCTGCGAAAAACCGGCATCCGCCTTCATTTTCGCACTCCGCGCAGCTTTCATGCTTCGCTGTGAGTCACGGCTCATGGCCGTTTATAAAAAGGAGGAATGATTATGGCAAAACCGGAGGAAATGTATCAGTGTCAGACGGTGAACTGCGGATGTATTTATAACCCGGACAAAGGGGACAAAAGAAGAAAAATTCCCAAAAATACCTGCTTCCGGGATCTCCCCGAAGAATGGAACTGTCCGGTCTGCGGAGTCAGCAAACGCTGCTTCAAACCCCTGGCCGGTCCCGGATCTGTAAAGGATGAACATTGCATAAATCCCTGACTGTCTGAAGCAGGGGGATTTTCCGGTAAAGAATATCAATCCCAATGAACATACTGCATCGATCAGATTTTCGGACAGACTCTTATCGTCTGTCCGAACCCGCATTTCGCCTGTCTTTGTAACACATTGAAAATGAAATTGAATTTTTCAAAATTTTTTGCATGCCCAAAGAATCGGATTCAATAAATTCAGATTGTTGAATCCCAAAGAGCGAAATGTGGGGCCGAAAACCTGTTTTCCGGTGTTTTAAACCCTTCTTCCACCTGGTTTAAAAATCTGTTTCGGAGGTTTCCGGACAGGTTCTTAATTATTTTTTCCAGTCTTCCAGGCCGTATTTACTTAAAATTTGCTTTAATTCACCCGATTTCCGTAATTCTGCTATGCCCGCTGAAAGAATTTCCGCATATTTTTCTGATTGCGGCAGGGCAGGAGAAAATGCAATATATGCTTTTTCCGGTTTTACTGCAACACCTCCGACCCTTACCTGGCCGTTTACTTCCATCCGGTGCGCAAGATACCAAAATACCGGTTCCGTCGCAATGATTGCATCAAGTCGGCCGGCCAGAAGTTTTTTGATGTTTCTTTCAAGGGGATTGGCACCATGAATAATTTGAATTTTTTCAGCATTATTCCTGTGCCTTGATATATAAGCATCAATTTCATCCAGGTAGGAATAACCGGCAATCACACCCAGTGTGATTTCTTCAAGTGAAGAAATGCCTGTATAAGTCCAGTTTCTGTTTTTTTGGGTAAATATTGAAAAACCGATCATTGCCAGTTCATTTTCAGGAAAAATAAAATCAGGACAGTCTTTATAATAAGCACCGACTGCCCCGTGAATTTTTCCTTCTCTGACCATTTTCAGGGTTCGGTTCCAGGGAATATTTTCATATTCCACTGTATGACCGGCTCTGCCAAAAATTTTTTTTGCAATATCAATCATAAATCCTTCCTGTTCACTATTTGCCCTGCAATTGACAGGGCACCAGTTATCAGCAGCAATGATAATATGAGCGGCATAAAGCGGGACATGTATAAATAATAAGTATAAAAGGGCTATTATTAATATTTTCCTCATAAAATTCCTCCTTTGTGATTCACTCCGTTTATCCGGTGAATCTGCCTTCCCTGAGTTTGGCAGATTATGCAGTGGTGCATGGGCAACCCAGTGACTTGTCAGTCTGTTTTTATGGTATGCATTGCTTTTATATTAAAAAAGTTTAAGCAGATGTTCCGGACAACCGTCATTTTAGGCACTCAGCAAAAAATAACTGCCCCGTTTCATCTGATTGGGGGACGGAATGCACAGTTTCTGTTTATCCGCAGAATATTTCCGGAGGATTTATTTCTTACCGGGTTCCTTAACCCTGACAAAATACTATTCATATTACAGAATTTATAGTTATTATAAAAATCATAGAATTTATAAATTATTTTATATATGATTTTATAATATCTTGCAGTTCTTCCGTATTGTCAAGATACAATCTGCATGAAAATTTGTCTGAATGTATTGTTCTGTCAGCAAAACCTCTTTGCATTGTATTGTAAAAACGGCATTCTGCCCTTTTCCGGATATCCGGGATACCGCGCCAAAGGTGTAAGAATATGCAGATGAATTTTTTGGCACTGAGTAAACCGAAGGGAGCAGGGAAAGAAGTTCATAACTGCTGATGCCGTTGCAGGGCTAATCCCGATTCAGATATATTTGAGTAACATAATTATTCTCCGAAAATCCAATAAGATATTTTTTTTTGTACATTCAGAGACTTACTACCTGGAACAACTGTTACACACCTCCCTGATCCGGATATAACTGCAAAATCCGGGAAAACATTGTTACACAGATATATATTTGTAATTTTTGTTAATATTTTATACAAATCAATTTTTTGTATTTTTTTCTTGACATGCATTATCAGATTGAATAAAAGAGACAGTAACAATGTTCTTTTTAAAATGAAACAGGATCGGTTATCTGAATTTTTTTTATTTTTAAATCAGATATCTGAGGTTTTTTTTATACAGAACATCATTATTCAGAGTACTTTTCATTTATCAGACTCCCGAAATATATGTTTTTTAACAATCTGATTTTTTAAAAAGATATATTATCTGTCTTTTTACGGATAATAACTATCGGAACAGGCAGACTGTAACAATGTTAGACGGACTCAGACCGGACGTTCAAAAACGACTGGAAGCGGCAGTGCTGGAAATTTTTTCCAACTCGGATTTCCACAAAGCCAGCATCCGGGATGTTGCCAAAAAAGCGGGTGTCAGTTTCAGCACTATATATAATCATTTCGGCAGTAAAGAGCGTCTGGTTTTTGCTTTTGTTGATATCTGGATGGGAAAACTGACCGACCGGGTCGTGGATCATCTGCAGGGCATCGAAGACCTGAAAGAAAAACTGCGGAAGGTATTCTGGCTGCAGGTGGATTATTATGAACGTCATCCCGGCCTGGGGCGTATCCTTTTTATGACACTTCCCATGAAAACCTGGATGGTGGATGAAACTTTCCGGCAGCGCAAAATGATAGATCTGCTGGTCAGTGTGCTGCAGCAGGGGCAGAGGGAAGGCATTCTGACTTCCGAAGTGCGGGCCGGAACCCTGCTGGATTTTCTCATGGGCTTTGTGCAGCGTTCCTTTTTCATGTGGATTCTGCGGGGACAGAAGGAAAGCATGGCCGAACAGGCCAACACCATGTTTGAAATGGTCTGGCGGGGGATGGTTAATCCGAATTACAGAAACGGGGGGTCCTGATATGCTGACAGATTGCTTCCGTTTTTATACAAAGCATAACTTCAATGCCGTTTCCTTAAGACTCCCCTCCCTTGAGGGAGAGGGGCAGGGGGTTGTCCGATCAGCAGGGTAAACATGCACTGTAAGCGGCCTTTAAGGAGATAAGCAATGGCATACAGTGATTTTAATTTAAAAAAAGTGAAATCAGATTTGAATGTAAAACTTATTGAAAAAAATGCTTTTTTTTCCATATCAAATCTGCTGAAATAAGCACCTATCTCAAAGAAACCTTAAAGAGGAATGTCCCTCTGGCTCTGGCAATCAACACGGAAAAAGCCAGATCAGAGATGATTACTGTAAATATCCTTTTGGAAATAAAAGAGAAATTTTCAAATAAAATCAGCCTGTTTTCCGGACCACAGTAAAAACATTCACAGACACAGATTCAGAAAAGAATCTGGTAAAATGTGAAAATGCAGAAGATATGTTCAGAAAACTGGGAATCTGATGTTGATACCTATTTGGAAACAGAGTCAGTAAATGAAATTAAAAGTGCTTATTCATAAAGCAGAAGAAGGCGGCTACTGGGCTGAAGTTCCGGCTATTATCGGCTGTGCCACACAGGGCGATACATTTGGGGAACTGATAAAAAATTTATATGAGGCTGCGGAAGGATGTCTGTCTGTTGAAATAGATTAAAATTATTCATATTTTTGATAGGAAATGTTAATTTTTTTACAATTAAGGAAATCTATGAGACGGGAATTCAATGTGGTTATTGAAAGAGATTCTGACGGCTATTATGTCGCAAGTGTTCCTGAATTGAGAGGATGTCATACACAGGCAAAATCTCTGGATGTTCTTATGGAACGTATCAGAGAGGCTATTGAACTTTGCATCGAGGTTGAATCGGAAAGAATTTCTGATTTGCAGTTTGTCGGAGTGCAAAGAATAGCGGTAGGCGTGTGAGCAGAATACCCCGACTTACTGCGCGTCAAATTATTTCTGCTTTGAAAAAAGCGGGGTTTGAGGTGATCCGCATAAAAGGCAGCCATCATTATCTTCAGCATTTCGATGGTCGTTCTACCGTTGTGCCTGTCCATTCGGGTGAAACGATAGGAGCAGGTCTGATGAATAAGATTCTTGATGATTGTGAAATGGCTGTTGATGAATTTAAAAAATATCTTTAAAATACAATTATTATTAATTAAAAACAAGCTATTATAATTTTATTAATTGATTTTAATCAATTATGATGAATCGGTAAAAAGTCCAAATATCAAAAATAACTATTAATAAAATCAGAGTGTTAATATGTATCAAAACCTGATTTCCGGACTTTTTACGAGACCATCAATTATGATACAGGCTGTATGCGGCCATAATCCTGATTGTTTTGTCAATTCAAACCATATACCATTCATACAGGAAAAGGAGAATGAAATGAAAATACTCAAAATCGACCATCTGGGCATTGCAGTCAACAGCATAGATGAGGGAAAAAATTTCTGGTCAGAAGTTCTGGGGCTGCACTTTGAGGGTGCGGAAACCGTACAGGAGCAGAAAGTGACCACCGCTTTTTTTCCTGTGGGTGAAAGTGAAGTGGAACTGCTGGAATCCACATCCCCGGACGGCCCGGTTGCCAAGTTTATTGAGAAAAAAGGGCAGGGTTTTCAGCATGTGGCCTTCCGGGTGGAAAATATAGAAGAGGCTCTGGAAGAACTCAAAGAAAAAGGCATTCAGCTCATTGACCAGAAACCCCGTATCGGCGCAGGCGGAGCAAAAATCGCCTTCCTGCACCCCAAAGCAACGGGCGGTGTACTGGTGGAACTCTGCCAGAGAGATTAATTCCTGCATTATGAATTATAAATTATGAATGATGAATGATGCTGAAGGGTTTTGTCTTATTCCCATTCATCATTTATCATTCAACATTATTTTAAGGAGCAGTGTCAATGTCAGAACATCCGAATAAAGAAAAATGGGCAGAAACAGCAGGCAAGCAGATGAAGGGCAAATCTCCGGATACCCTGGACTGGCTAACCCCCGAAGGTATCAAAGTCAAAGCCCTTTACACGGCAGAGGATATTGAGGGTATGGAAAGTGTAAATACCCTTCCCGGCCTTCCCCCCTATGTGCGCGGTCCTATGGCCACCATGTATGCGGGCCGTCCCTGGACCATCCGCCAGTATGCCGGTTTTTCCACAGCAAAGGAATCCAATGATTTTTACAGAAAGGCACTGGCTGCCGGGCAGAAGGGGCTTTCCGTCGCCTTTGACCTGGCCACCCACCGGGGATATGATTCGGATCATCCCAGGGTATCCGGTGACATCGGGAAAGCCGGTGTGGCCATTGATTCTGTGGAAGATATGAAAATTCTCTTTGACGGTATCCCCCTGGATCAGATGTCCGTATCCATGACCATGAACGGCGCGGTCATTCCCATTCTGGCCGGTTATATTGTGGCTGCCGAAGAACAGGGCGTGAAACACGAACAGCTTACGGGAACCATCCAAAACGATATTCTCAAAGAATACCTGACCCGCAATACCTATATTTATCCGCCGGTTCCCTCCATGCGGATTATCTCTGACATTATGGCATTCTGCTCCAAAGAAATGCCCAGATACAACACCATCAGCATCAGCGGTTATCATATGATGGAAGCCGGGGCCAATTCCGTTCTCCAGACGGCCTTTACCCTGGCAGACGGTATTGAATACATCCGGGCCGCCCTCAACTCCGGCATGGATATTGACACCTTTGCCCCGCGGCTTTCCTTTTTCTTCGGTATCGGCATGAATTTCTTTATGGACATTGCCATGCTGCGCGCGGCCCGTTTTCTCTGGCACCGCATCGTCAGTAAATACAATCCCAAAAATCCCAAATCCGCTATGCTCCGCACCCACTGCCAGACCTCCGGATGGAGTCTGACCGAGCAGGATCCCTACAACAATGTTATCCGTACCACCCTGGAGGCCATGTCTGCGGCCCTGGGCGGAACCCAGTCCCTGCATACCAACTCCTTTGATGAGGCCATCGGACTTCCCACGGAATTCTCGGCCCGCATTGCCCGGAATACCCAGATTATTATTCAGGAAGAATCCCAGATATGTCATGTCATTGATCCCCTGGGCGGTTCCTACTATGTGGAAGCCCTGACCAGCAGTATTATTGAAGAATCCCAGAAAATCATTGATGAAATCGAGGAAATGGGCGGTATGGCCAAAGCCATTGCTACCGGAATGCCCAAAATGCGCATTGAAGAATCCGCAGCCCGCAAACAGGCCCGCATTGACCAGGGACTGGATGTGATTGTGGGTGTGAACAAATACCAGCTCAAAGATGAAAAGATTGACTTTGATGTCCGGGAAGTACCGGGCACTGTTCGGGATGAGCAGGTGGCCCGCATTAATGAAATCAAATCCACCCGTGACAATGCAGCCGTGGAAAAGGCACTCAATGATCTCGTCAAAGGGGCCGAAGGTAATGGTAACATCCTGGAACTGGCCCTGCCTGCGGTCCGTGCCCGTGCCACCGTAGGAGAAATTTCCGACGCGCTGGAAAAAGTATTTGGCCGTTTTGTGGCAACCACCCAGTGTATTTCCGGGGCCTATGCATCGGAATATACGGCCAACAGCGGTGTCATTGAATCTCTGCGCAAACGCACGGAAACCTTTTTGGAAAAACAGGGCCGCCGTCCCAGAATGCTGGTGACAAAAATGGGACAGGACGGCCATGACCGCGGGGTCAAAGTGGTGGCATCCTCTTATGCGGATCTGGGTTTTGACGTGGATATCAGTCCCATGTTCCAGACTCCGGAAGAAGCCGCAAAAATGGCCATTGAAAACGATGTGCATCTTGTCGGTGCATCCAGTCTGGCCGCCGGTCACAAAACACTGATTCCTGCTCTGATTGAAGAACTGAAAAAACAGGGCGGGGAAGATATTATGGTTGTAGCAGGCGGTGTGATTCCGCCCGCGGATTATCAGTTCCTTTATGAGGCCGGTGTCAGTGCTGTTTTCGGCCCCGGTACTTCCATTACGGATTCTGCCAACAGAACCCTGAATCTGCTGGAAGAGAAATACCTTAAATAAGGTCTGATATGTTCCGGCCGGTCTTCGGAAGCCGGTCGGAATGTTTTTGCAGTATAATGGGCGGAGCATCCGCCATAATTCGGAAGCTGATCGGCGGGCATTTTTTTTGCCCGCCACAGCCCCCAGAAAATGTAAAAATATATTTCATATGTATAAAGATCCCCAATATTATGTCCAGGGCATACTGGACAGAAACCGCCTGATACTGGCCCGCACCATTACTTTAATTGAAAGTTCTCTGCCTGCACACAGGGAAATGGCCCGCACGGTTGTGGATAAACTGCTTCCCCATACCGGAAAAGCGGTACGCTTGGGGATTACCGGTGTACCCGGCGCGGGAAAAAGCACTTTTATTGAAAGTTTCGGAACCATGCTTACGGAAAAAGGCTTCCGGGTGGCTGTTCTGGCCATTGATCCCAGCAGCACCCGAAGCGGCGGCAGTATCCTGGGGGATAAAACCCGCATGGAAAAACTGGCCGTCAATGACATGGCCTTTATCCGTCCCTCCCCTTCGTCCGGAACCCTGGGCGGTGTTGCCCGGAAAACCAGGGAAAGCATGATGGTCTGCGAAGCTGCGGGATTTGATATCATTATTGTGGAAACGGTCGGGGTCGGACAGTCGGAAACCACCGTGGCATCCATGGTGGATTTTTTCCTGGTCCTGATGATTGCCGGAGCCGGGGATGAACTGCAGGGAATCAAAAAAGGCGTGCTGGAAGTCGCGGATGCCATTGTCATTAACAAAGCCGACGGCGACAATGTCACACGGGCACAGATGGCGCAGAAGGAATATCAGGCCGCCCTGCATCTGCTCATGCCTGCCAGCCCCACCTGGTCTCCCCCTGTGCTGACCTGCAGCGCGCTGGAAATGACGGGAGTGGAGCATGTATGGGAAACCATTCTGGATTACAAGGAAAAAATGACTGCCAGCGGGGAGCTGCGGGAACGACGCAGAGAACAGTCCCTGGAATGGATGTGGTTTCTGCTCAAAGACGGACTGGAAAACTGGTTTTACAATCATCCGGAGGTCAAAGACCGGGTGCAGCAGTTGAAAAAAGATGTGGAAAAGGGTGTGACAGCGCCCACAGTCGCGGCTGCGGAGCTGCTGGCCTTTCTGAATGCGGGGAAATCGGATTGAATTTTTTTGAATTGCTCTGAGTAATTACATTTCCGGAAGTTTTACATGTATCTAAAAAATCGGATTTTCAGAAAACTGCATAAAAATATGCGGAAATGTATTGATGAAAGAAAAAAAATGAAAACCCGGAGCCGTTCATGATTGAAATCCGTCAGACTGACACATACAGTGAATGGTTTGACAGTCTGCGTGATCGTCAGGCCAAAGCACGCATAAATATTCGTATCCGTCGATTATCTATGGGTAATCCCGGTGATGTAAAACCTGTGGGAGAAGGAGTTTCCGAATTAAGAATTGACTATGGCCCCGGTTATCGGGTGTATTTTGTTCGTCGCGGACAAACTTTGATTGTCCTGCTTGCCGGAGGAGATAAACGCAGTCAGCATAAAGATATTCAGTTGGCAATAAATTTATCGCGGGAAGTTTAAGAGGATATCATGGCAAAAATAAAAACCCGGCTGTGGGATGCAGCAGAACACCTGAAAACAGATGAAGATATGGCGGCTTATCTGGAAGCTGCTCTGGAAGAAGGTGATCCTGCTTTGGTTGCAGCAGCGTTGGGAGATATTGCGCGTGCCAAAGGTCTGAGCCGGATTGAGGGATTGGGACATGAAAATCTGTTTCAGGCATTATCCCCTGAAGGCAAACCGGAATTTTCCACAGTTTTTAAAATTATACAATTGCTTGGTTTTCGCCTGCACGCCACTGTAGTGCAGGCATAATCTGATTATTTAATATTTTCTGCAACTGGTATATTGGAAAAATGAACAGACAGTTTACAGCAATCATAGAACGGGAAGGCAGCGGATATGTTTCATTTTGTCCTGAACTGAATATAGCCAGTCAGGGAGATACTGTTGCAAAAGCAGGAAATAATCTTACAGAAGCACTGGAACTTTTTTTTGAAACTGCTTCAGCACAGGAAATTCAAACAAGGAATCATTCATTATGCCCTATGTGAATATCAAAATCACCAATGAGGGAACCACTGCCGGGCAGAAGGCGGAACTGATCAAAGGCGTGACCAATCTGCTCGCGAATGTGCTGGGGAAAAATCCGCAGACAACCGTTGTGGTCATTGAAGAAGTCAGCACCGACAACTGGGGCATCGGCGGAGAGACAGTGACAAAAAGGCGGCAGCAGGGGAAATAAAGGTGTATTGTTTCCTGAAAATTTAATATATTATACTCCGGACAAGGACAATACCATGCAGCATATAATAAATAAAAATGAAATCGTATATGGAATAAGACATCTGAATGTCATTGAACGACTTAATATTATAACAGATATTTGGGATGAAATCAAAGAGTCACAGGAACTGGAGACTGTCTCGGAGGATGACAAAAAACTTCTTCTGAACAGACTGGAAAATTACAGAGCAAACCCGGATTCTGCCACAGACTGGAAGGAACTGAGACAGGAGATTCATAACAGATATGCTGAAAAAAGTTAAATTTGCCAAAGAAGCATACTGTAACATGTTGAGAAAAAGAGTATGAACAAAGACAGTGTTATTCAAAAAATCAGAAAAGAATATCCCTATCTTATATCCGAATACGGTATAAAAAGAATTGGTCTGTTCGGTTCCTATTCCAGAGATGAACAGACAGAAAACAGCGATATAGACATTATAGCGGAATTTGAAAAACCGATAGGGCTTAAATTTGTGGAATTTGCTGAATACCTTGAAAAAATACTGGGCAGGAA
This sequence comes from Desulfobacteraceae bacterium, assembly GCA_011390755.1. GTDB lineage: Bacteria > Desulfobacterota > Desulfobacteria > Desulfobacterales > Desulfococcaceae > JAABRU01. The sequence continues at coordinate 64,565 of JAABRU010000001.1, forward strand.
AGCTGATGTTCTGACTCCCGAAGGAGTAAAAGGAATTACCATCGGAAGAATTTCACAGCACATTGAAAAGAATATAATTTATGTCTGAAAAAACCGATACTGATTTTCTGCTTCATATCACTGAAGCAATCAGCAGAGCAGTCAGATACACAGAGGGGATGAGCTATGAGGAATTTGTTCAGGATACCAAAAACCATGATGCTGTTATCCGCAATATTGAAATAATCGGAGAGGCGGTAAAGCATATATCTGATGATATAAAAGTATTTTATGATGAAATCCCATGGAAAGATATGGCAGGAATGAGAGACCGTCTCATACATCATTATTTCGGAGTTAATCTCTATCGTGTGGACTGTGGTAAAAAAAGAACTGCCCTCAGTCAATGAACAACTCCTTAATATTGCTCATGAAATAATGAAATATGCCAGCTAATCCGGTTCTGAGAAAGTAAATGTTTTATGCCTGCAAAAGATATATATCACAATAATTTCAAAAATGCGCTGATAAAGGACAAATGGGAAATCACCCATGATCCATATACAATTACATTTGGCTCCAAAGGCATATTTGTTGATATTGGTGCAGAACGTATGCTTGCCGCCGCGAGAAACAATGAAAAAATAGCTGTGGAAATAAAAAGTTTCCGCAGCGCATCCGATATATATGACTTGGAAACAGCCATAGGACAATATGTATTTTACCGGTCACTTCTTACGCGTTATGAACCAGATCGCAAACTTTACCTTGCTGTCCCGGCCAGTGTTTTTATGAGTACATTCAATGAGCCCATAGCCCGTCCGGTATTGGAAGATTTATCAATAGCTGTCATAGCCTTTGAACCTCAGCAGGAGTTGATTGTAAAATGGATTCCCTGAACCAATACAGAGAAATCATCAAAAATATCATTGAAGAATATGCACAATTCCAGCCTGCCCGCGGGGATGTTCAGATTGAAGTTGTACTGGATGAAAAAAATGACCATTATGACCTGGTTTACACAGGCTGGAACGGGGCATACCGCATTCATGGCAGTGTGATCCATATTGATATCCGGAATGAAAAGGTATGGGTTCAGTATGACGGAACAGAGGATGGAGTGGCCGAGGTTCTGGCCCAGAAAGGGATTCCCCGTGACCGGATTGTGCTGGGGTTCAAGCCTCCGGAAATACGGCCATATACGGATTTTGCAGCAGGATGACAGAAGAGAAAATATGAAAACATCGGTCGTCAAAACAAAACAGAATATCATCACAATTCTCAGAGATAATGATAATATTCTGAAAAATTTAGGGATTAAAAAAGTCGGATTATTCGGTTCCTTTGTGCGGGAAGAACAGAATAATGACAGCGATGTTGATTTACTGGCAGAATTTGAAAAAGAGCAGAAAACATTTGACAATTTCATGAATGCCGCATTTTTTCTGGAAGATTTGCTGGGAATTCCTGTTGAACTGGTGACAGAAGACTCCATCAGTCCCTATCTGAAGCCGCATATCATGAAAGAAGTGGAATATGTCAATATCATTTAAGCAATAGTTCGATAACTTTTTATAGTAAATAAATTCAGTGTGATAATGGAGTAACTTATGGGCGAATGGTCAGATTTTTTTGAAGATTTTCCTGAGCATAATCCAGCGAATTATGTTGGAGATCGTTTTGCACCTCAGGAAGCAAAGCGATTACGAGAGCAAGAAGCTTTATATCATGAACAGCAACGCAGATTAAATTCGGAAATTTTTGGATTGATACGAGATTCATTTCTGAAATCTGAGCACAAGAAAAAACTTGCAACAATGGTTTCAGTAGAACGTTGTGTTCAATGTGGTGAAATGAAAATGTATCTATATCAATTAGATAATTATTTTTTCCGTTGTGAATGTGATAAATGCGGTATTCACGGAAAGGGTAAAACAAAAGAAGCAGCATTAACAGCAGCATTAACTTTTGCTGAATCACAAAAACAAAAACTCAACGCAATAATGGTATCTGTTGAATATTGTGTTCAATGCGGTGAAATGAAAATGAATGTATATCAATTTCATGAGAATTATTTTAGTTGTGAATGCGATGAGTGTGGTATTTATGGAGAGGGTGAAACAAAAGAATCTGCATTAGACCTAGCTGAATCAAGAATCGGCGAAGGTTTTGATTGGCGAGAAAAAGACGAATCGGATATTTAAATCTAAGTTTGTAATGTAACATAGTCTTTGAGAAAGGAGTGCGAAAATTATTTTTCGCCCACGCTCCGAAGGAGCGTGGGCGGAAGACCGCACCGCCCAACTTTCGCACTCCGGGTTTCTTTGAATAAAATATTAAATATAATCAGCATGAAACAGTTTTTCTCAAAGGGTATGTTACATTACAGCATTACCTTTTACCTATTCATGCAGCAATCATAAATCAACCATTTAAATTATAACAAAAAATTGTTATAATGAAAAAATAGTAACTTATGTTATATATCAATATTTCGGTAATTTTTTCAGAATAAATAAATTCAGTATGTTATAAACTTACGAATGAGATTTCGGATTCGATAATTTAAAAAAATTATCGAATGATTATATTAATTATGAAATCTGTCTCCGATAAGGCCGTCCGGCAAAAGGCCATGAAAGAATTGAAAGAACTGCTGTTCCGTGATTTTCCCGATGATGTGGAGAGAGTGATTCTTTTTGGTTCCCGTGCCAAAGGAAATGCGGGAGAGGGAGCAGATTTTGATATTCTTGTGATTCTGAAGAAAATGTATGACTGGAAATTTAAAGACAGGATTTATGACAGAACATGGGAAATTGATTTTAAATACGATATTCTGACAGACATCAGGCTGATTGCAAAAAATGAACTGGAAACATGCAGGGGGAAGCAGCCCTATATCATGGATGCCATTGAGAATGGTATTGTACTGTGACACTGACAGACGAAGACCGGAAAAATCTGACAGAAAACTATGTGAACAAAAGTATTTCAACCATTGAGACTGTCCGGTTTCTGATAGAAAACAATCAATTTTCTCTGGCAATCAACCGGATTTACTATGGTATTTACTATATTCTGTCAGGATTGGGAATTAAATATCATTTCAGAACATCCAAACATGCACAGTTAATCGGATGGTTTAATAAAGAATTTGTCAAAACCGGAAAAATTCATCCTCAATACAGCAAAATGATACGGAAAGCATTTGAAAACAGGATGCAGGGCGATTACGATGTTTTTACCGTATTTACAAAAGAAGAAAGTGAACAGGCTTTTGAAGAAATGAAAGCGGTAATAACAGAAATACAAAAACTGATCTGATTTGTTATCAAATTACGGATATAATTTTGTTAACCGGACAAACGAAAGGATTAAACAATGGGTAATGTTGCAGACAAGATCGAAGATCTGAAAGAGCGGAAAGCCAGGCTTTTGCAGATGGGCGGTGAAAAGGCCGTTGCCAAGCATAAAGAAAAAGGAAAGCTGACCGCAAGAGAAAGACTGGATCTTTTTTTTGATCCCGGCACATTCCGGGAAGTGGATATGTTTGTCACACACCGCTGTGTCAATTTCGGCATGGAAAAGGTTGATGTGCCGTCAGACGGTGTTGTTACAGGCTACGGCAAAGTGGAGGGCAGAACCGTTTACGCATTTGCCCAGGATTTTACCTCACGGGCAGGCAGCCTGGGTGAAATGCATGCAAAAAAAATCTGCAAGGTCATGGATATGGCCCTCAAATCGGGCGCGCCCTTTGTGGGATTCAATGATTCGGGCGGAGCCAGAATTCAGGAAGGCGTGGATGCCCTTTCCGGATTCGGACAGATTTTCTACCGCAATTCCATTTCCTCCGGCGTAATTCCCCAGATTTCCGCCATTATGGGAACCACAGCGGGCGGTGCGGTTTACTCCCCGGCCATGACCGATTATATCTTCATGGTCAAAAACACCAGTTTCATGTTCATCACCGGCCCACAGGTTATCAAGGCTGTCACGGGTGAGGAAATCAGTTTTGAAGATTTGGGTGGAGCATCCGCTCACAATGAAAAAAGCGGGGTTTCCCATTTTGCCTGTGAATCCGAGCAGGATGCCATAGACAAAATCAAAAAACTCCTGTCCTATCTGCCGTCCAATAATATGGAGGATCCGCCCATTGTTGACACCGGCGACAGCCCCAAACGTATGGATGCGGAACTGGATACCATTATCCCGGACAATCCCAACCAGTCTTACAATATGAAGGATGTGATTGCACATATTGTGGACAACGGGGAAATCTTTGAACCCCATGAATACTACGCTCCCAATATTGTCATCTGCTTTGCCCGGCTCAACGGACGCAGCATCGGTATTATTGCCAATCAGCCCGCGTATATGGGCGGCGCGCTGGACATCAACGCATCAGACAAGGCCTCCCGCTTTATCCGCTTCTGCGATGCCTTCAATATTCCCATGCTGACCATTGCCGATGTTCCCGGTTATCTGCCCGGCAGCGACCAGGAATGGGGCGGCATTATCCGCCACGGCGCAAAACTGCTCTGGACCTATTCCGAAGCCACGGTTCCCAAGCTGCTGCTGGTGACCCGTAAGGACTACGGCGGATCCTATCTGGCCATGTGTTCCAAAGACCTGGGCGCGGATATGGCCCTGGCCTGGCCCACTGCGGAAATCGCTGTAATGGGAGCTTCGGGTGCGGCCAATATCATTCACGCCAGAGAAATCAAAGCCGCGGATGATCCGGCTGCCAAACGCAAAGAAAAAATCGCAGAATATGAAGAACTCTTTTCCAATCCCTACCGTGCAGCGGAAAGAGGTTATATTGACGATATTATTGTACCCAGCGAAACCCGGCCCCGGCTCATTGACGCGCTGGAAGCCCTGTGCAGCAAACGGGAACTCCGTCCGCCCAAGAAACACGGCAATATACCGCTGTAAAAAAGTTTCAGGTGACAGGTTTCAGGTGACAGGTTTCAGGTGACAGGTTTCAGGTGACAGGTTTCAGGTGACAGGTTTCAGGTGACAGGTTTCAGGTGACAGGTAAAAACCTGACACCGAACCCCTGACACCGAACCCCTGACACCGAACCCCTGACACCGAACCCCTGACACCGAACCCCTGACACCGAACCCCTGACACCGAACACCTGACACCAAACACCTGACACCGAACACTGATAACTGAAAAAAGGGGTGCAAATGGATAATAAGACTTTGACAGATAAAAAGAAAAGGGTGGCGGCCATTGCCGCGGTGACGACCTATATTAAGAGTCAGGAAGAAATGATGGCTGCAATGGCAGCAGCGGATCAGTCTGCCGAAGCTGCCCCGAAACCGGTGGCTCTGCCATCCCTGTGGGGTGTCAGCGGCCGCCAGGATCTCATGCAGTACCGCAACCTGATGCAGATGAAAGCCTTTCACGGTCTAAGATTTAAATAATACATCGTTATTTTATATTTTAACATAATGTTTTAACCATTTTACAGGGAGAATCAAATATGAGCGATCAAGTAACCATGACCGAAATGAATTACGGCCCGGACAGACCGACTGCCAAAAATCCGGTAAAAGTGATGGATTTGTCTCTGCGGGACGGGCATCAGTCCCTTTTTGCCACCCGCGGACGCACCGAAGACATGATTCCCGTGGCCGAACTGATGGATGAAGTCGGTTTCTGGGCAATTGAAACCTGGGGCGGTGCCACCTTTGACACCATGCACCGCTTTCTTAATGAAGATCCCTGGGAACGGCTCCGCACCCTGAAACGCTATATCAAAAAGACCCCCTTTTCCATGCTGCTCCGGGCGCAGAACCTGGTGGGCTACCGCAATTATGCCGATGATCTGGCCGAAGTATTTGTGGAAAGAGCCGCGGAAAACGGCATGGATGTCTTCCGCACCTTTGACGCGCTCAATGACTACCGCAATTTTGAAACCGTAGTCAAAGGCATCAAAAAAGCCGGAAAACATTTCCAGGGCTGTATCTGCTACACCATGACCGAACCCCGTCTGGGCGGCGAGGTCTATAATCTGGATTATTATATCAATAAAGCCAAAGACCTGGAATCCATGGGTGCGGACAGTATCTGTATCAAAGATATGGCCGGTCTGATTGCTCCCTATGATGCATACAAACTCATCAAAGCCCTGAAAGAATCGGTCAAACCGCCCATTCATCTGCACAGTCATTTCACCTCCGGCATGTCTCCCATGAGTCATCTCAAAGCCATTGAGGCCGGTGTGGATATTGTGGATACCTGCATGACCCCCTATGCCTACCGCACCTCCCATGCGGCTGTGGAGCCTTTGGTCATGGCTCTTCTGGGAACCAACCGGGACACCGGCTTTGATATTAAAAAACTGGCTGTCATCAATGAGATTCTTGAAAAAGAGGTCATGCCCAAATACAAACACCTGCTGGATGACAGCAAGGTTTCTGTTATTGACATTAACGTGCTGCTGCACCAGACACCCGGCGGAATGCTCTCCAACCTGGTCAACCAGCTTCGGGAAATGGATGCTTTGGACAAAATCGGTGAAGTTTACAAAGAACTTCCCAGGGTACGGAAGGATCTGGGGCAGATTCCCCTGGTTACACCCACCAGCCAGATTGTGGGGATTCAGACCGTCAACAACGTGCTCTTTGACGATGAAAATGAGCGTTACAAAATGATTACCGGTCAGGTGAAGGACCTTTGTTACGGTCTGTACGGAAAAACAGCAGTTCCCATCAATCCCGAAGTGCAGAAAAAGGCCCTCAAAGGTTATGCCAGAGGCGAGGAACCCATTAGCTGCCGTCCCGCGGAAGTGCTGGAACCTGAACTGGAAAAAGCCAAAGCCGAAATCGGCGATCTGGCCAAAGATATTGATGATGTGGTGCTCTACGCCATCTACCCCGTAACCGGAAAGAAATTCCTGAAATGGAAATACGGTGTGGAAGCTCCGCCCAAAGAAGTGCTGCCCAGAACGATGGAGGATGTGAAAAAACAGGATGAGCTTATCAAAAAAGCCAAAGCCGGAAAACTGTATGAAAAGAAAGAAGCTCCGGAAAAAGGCGAAGCCACCCGTACCTTCAACGTCTTTATTGACGGCGATTTCTTTGAAGTGGATGTGGATGAACCGGGCGGCGCTCCGGTCATTGCCTACCAGGCTCCGGCTGCATCTGCTGCCGCACCGGCACCCGCAGGTGCTCCTGCTCCGGCCGCAGCGCCCAAACCGGCGGCTCCGGCTGCCCCCAAACCGGCCGCACCGAAACCGGCCGCCCCCAAAGCCGCCGCAGCACCTGCCCCGGCCGCCGCAGCCAATGTGGACGGAACACCCCTGAATGCCCCCATGCCCGGTATGATCGTGGATTTCAAGAAAAATGTGGGGGACAGTGTGGAAAAAGGCGAAACCGTCGTCATTCTCGAAGCCATGAAGATGGAAAACGCACTTCCGGCCCCGGTCGGCGGAACCATCAAAGCCATCAATTTTGCCAGCGGGGATTCTGTTGCCAAAAATGCAGTTCTCTGCGTAATCGGATAAATCCTTCGTTCCTCCTCCCCGGCAGGGGAAGACCGGAAATGCCGGCCCGGTCTTCCCCTGTTACAAAGAGATGAGTAATGCGTAGGGTGGGCACGGTTTTTTGTGCCCACCATAGATGAGTAGGTCGGGTTAGCGAAGCGTAACCCGACATTTCAGAAAAAAATGTTGCTAATTTTCAGAAACCGGAAATCAATATATATCCTCCTGAATTCTGACTCCTGAATTCAGAATTCTTTATAATAAGGAAATACCATGAAAATCCATGAATATCAGGCAAAAGAGTTATTCAGAAAACACAATGTGGCTGTTCCCGACGGCGGCCCGGCTTTTACCGTGGAAGAAGCCAAAGCCCTGGCTGAAAAACTGGGGTCCTTCCCGGTTGTCGTCAAAGCCCAGATCCATGCAGGCGGACGCGGCAAGGGCGGCGGCGTGAAAGTGGCCAAAAACATGGCCGAATTTGAAAAATACGCCAGCGAAATTCTGGGCATGACCCTGGTGACCAAACAGACCGGCCCTGAAGGCAGACTGGTGAAAAAACTGCTTGTCGAACAGGGACTCAATATTGCCAAAGAACTGTACCTGAGCATCCTTCCGGACCGGGCCACAGCCAAAATGGTCATCATGGCCAGCGAAGCGGGCGGTATGGATATTGAGGAAGTCGCGGAAGCCACACCCGAAAAAATCATCAAGGTCTATGTGGATCCCATGGCCGGTCTCCAGGCCTATCATCTGCGGGATGCGGCCTTCGGTCTCAATATCCCCGCAGCAGCCCAGAAAGCCTTCATGGGTCTGCTGAAAAACCTCTTCAACTTCTGCGTCAGCTATGACTGCTCCATGGTGGAAATCAATCCCCTGGTACTGACCGCAGAAAACAATGTGCTCGCACTGGATGCCAAGGTGGATTTCGACTCCAACGCCCTTTACCGTCATAAAGACGTGGTGGAATACCGCGATCTGGACGAGGAGGATCCCAATGAGGTGGAAGCCTCCAAATTCGGTCTCAATTATATCCAGCTGGGCAGCGGCAATGTGGGCAATATGGTCAACGGCGCGGGCCTTGCAATGGCAACAATGGACTGCATCAATTTGGCGGGCGGCAATCCGGTCAACTTCCTGGATGTCGGGGGCGGAGCCAGTGCCGAGCAGATTGAAAACGGTTTCCGCATTCTCCAGAGTGATCCCGAAGTCAAAGCCATCCTCATCAATATTTTCGGCGGCATCCTCCGATGCGACCGCCTGGCCAACGGTGTGGTGCAGGCCGCGGAAAAAGTCGGCCTGAGAGTGCCGGTCATCATCCGCATGGAAGGCACCAACCTGGCAGAAGGAAAGAAAATTCTGGCTGATTCCGGTCTGGATCTTATCAATGCTGCGGATCTCAAAGATGCGGCCGAAAAGCTCAAAGCAGCCATTCAGTAACCCATATTGAAAAAGAGGATAATAAAGTGAGCATACTTGTCAATAAAGACACGAAACTGTTGGTCCAGGGAATTACAGGAAAAGAAGGGCAGTTCCACACCCGTGCCTGCGTGGAATACGGCACAAATGTGGTGGCCGGTGTGACACCGGGCAAGGGCGGCCAGAAAATGGATGAAATCCCGGTGTTCAATACCGTGAAGGATGCGGTAAAGACCACGGGCGCAGATGCCAGCATGATTTTTGTTCCGCCCCCCTTTGCCGCAGATGCGATTATGGAAGCCACGGACGCGGAAGTTCCCCTGATCGTATGCATTACCGAGGGCATTCCGGTCATGGACATGATGAAGGTGAAAAACTATATCAAGGGCAAACCCGTGCGCCTCATCGGTCCCAACTGCCCCGGTATCATCACACCGGGCGAATGCAAAATCGGCATTATGCCGGCCGTGATCCACAAACCCGGAAAAATCGGTGTGGTTTCCCGCTCCGGAACCCTCACCTATGAAGCCGTCCACGCACTGACCCTGGCGGGACTGGGCCAGACCACCTGTATCGGTATCGGCGGAGACCCGGTCAACGGAACCAATTTCATTGACTGCCTCAGCCGCTTCAAAGACGACCCGGCCACCAAAGGTATCGTCATGATCGGTGAAATCGGCGGTTCCGCAGAGGAAGAGGCCGCGGATTATATCAAAGTCAATGTGAAAAAGCCGGTGGTGGGATTCATCGCGGGACTCACCGCACCTCCGGGACGCCGCATGGGCCACGCGGGCGCCATCATCAGCGGCAACAGCGGCACCGGCCAGAGCAAAGTGGCCGCCATGAAAGCCAACGGCATCAGCGTATGCGAAAACCTGGCCTATCTCAAAGATGTCTGCCAGGAGACATTTGCAAACGTGTAATCAGAATAAAAATCTCTCCTTTCAATAACAAAGCGGCATGGGAAATCTTTTCCCAGCCGCTTTTTTGTCCTGACCGTAAGATGCAAACCTGAAGTTCTTCGGCCCCTTGCCAAAAAAGATAAATAATGTTAAAAGATTGTTTCGTATTATTGTCATCAGGAGAGGACGCACATATCCGAAGCATATTTCCAATGTATTTAAATTCCTGCTTCTGAATATCTTGATTCATGAAACCGAAACAGTGAAAGGCGGGAAACCATGCAGACAGTTATTTCCATTCGCGATGAACTGGTACAAAGAGTCCGGCAGGCAACATTGCTGACGCATTTTAAAAATATGGGAGAATTTGTGGAGTTTCTGATTGAAGAAAAGATAAAAGAAACGGAAAATCAGAAAAACGATCCCATATTCCGGATGCGCGGAATGCTGAAAGGCAAAATCGGAGGAACAGAGTTGTTTATGCAGGATAAACAGTCTGAAATTCAGAAGGAATATGCCGGATGAACATTTTTGTCATTGATGCCTGTACGTTGATTGCATATCTGTTTGATGAAAAAGGAGCAGATATTTTTGAACGTATGCTGATTCAGGCCCGTCATAATGAAATCAGGCTGGTGATGCACGCCGTCAATCTGGGAGAAGTGTATTACGATATTCTCAAGCGGAACGACTATGCAACCGCCCAACTGACATATCGCAGCATCAGGCAGTTGCCAATCCGGTTTGAAGATCGGATTGATGATCCCATGATTTTCAAAGTCGGTGAATTGAAAAGTTCATACCGCATTTCCTATGCCGATGCCTTTGCATCAGCCCATACCCTGCTTCTGAATGCCCGCCTGATTACAACAGATCATAAGGAATTTGAACCGCTGGAAAAGGCTGAAGTCCTTTCAGTTTTTTGGTTGCGTTAAAAAACAATATTTCTTACCCCATCTGCCGAAGCATATCATTCAGTGCATTGACCAGCGGAGCATGCTCCTGTTTCACAGCTTCACTGCCTGTTTTCTTTTTCTCCCGTTCCGATACGGCTTCAGCATGTTTCCGCTGTATTTCGCTGAGCATGGATTCCTTTGACTTTTCCAGATATGCCAAAGCCTGATCCCGAATCAATGAGAGAGATGTTCCCTGATTCTCATCTCTGCCGTAAACAGCTCGGTGAGAAGCATCTTTGATCAGTTGAACTGCCTGTTCTTTCATGGCATTCACTTTTTTGCGTTTGGCAAAATACATTCCGCCGATAAGAGCAACCGGTATCAGAATCCCTCCGGATGCCAATGCCGCTCCCATTGAGAAAACCGCTCCTGTGGAAATACCGGTAAGAGAAGCCAGTGCTGCTGAACCCAACAGTGTGGGAGTACTCATCAGAGAACCCATCAGCACTGCGCCGCCCACACCAGATATAACTCCGGCTCCGGCATAACCCGCACCGGAACCTTCTGTTTCCTTCAGATGCAGAGCGCTTCGGAGACTGTCCTGATACATGCCGAATGTGGTATTGTTGAATGTGTTAAGCATCTCCTGACAGGAACAGGCATATGCCTCAATACTTTTGGCAATGGACTTACCCGTATCCTCAGCAGCGGTTTTTATCAGATCCGTATCATTCATCTGAAGAATCCTTTCGATCCTTTCTTTTGCCAGACTCTCAATTTCAGATGTCCTCCTGTAACAAATCCCGTTAATCTCATTTCTTGTTCGGGCAAGGGTATCATTGCATTTGCGTTCAAGAGATTTCATTTCTGTTTCCAATGAACTGACGAGTTCATCCATCTCTGATGCTTCCCTGTTCACAATGCTCATCTGATAGTCAATATCTGCAAGAGATTTCTGAATTCCTTGTGTGAGTTGCTGCCGAATAACGGGAAGCCTGATGGCATTTTTGCTGTTTTTCAGCAGGTCAGCAAAAATTCTCTCTCGGCATTCACGTATTTTTGATTTCTCAATTTCTGCCGGTCTGTTCTCCTCTTCACCGCAAAGCGCAGTCCATGCACTGAGGGATAAAATCCGTTCACGGGGAAGCCCTGTATTTTTCTGAACATATTCAATGTAACCGGCCAGTTCTTTGTCATTGAATTCAGTCTGATCAATTTTGTTGACAAGAATGCTGAACCAGCGTTTTTTCTCCCGCACCAGTTCGAAAAGGGTTTTATCAGTCCTTCCGTAGGGCGGCTGGGTTGCAAGAACCAGAAGAAATCCGTCTCCTTTGTTTATGGCATCCAGCATTTCCTGATCATGCCGTTCAATAACAGAATCAAATCCGGGTGTATCCTGAAGAATCAGTCCGTCTTTCAGATATTGCGAAGGATAGTGAACACGCAGCATTTTCCGGGCTTGGGAAGACGGATTATCCTGTGGGATATTCAGTTCCGTACCCCATTCACGGACAATATTTCTGGCTTCCGTGAGATCGGGGCAGCGAAACTGACGGATCACATTGCCTCCGGTATCCAGAATCTCCACCCTGATAGGATCACCGTAGCAAATCTCTGTCAGAAGCGAGGTTGTCGGGGTAAGGTCTTCCGGCAGCAGACGCACACCAAGCAGGGCATTGATGACGGCTGACTTGCCCCGCGAAAATCCTCCGCATACCATCAGCCGGAATATGTCTGACTTCAATTCCAGACGGGCATTCTGAATCAGTTGCAACAATTCTTCCGGAGCCCTGTTTTGTTTCAGCACTTTTTCATGTTCTGACAGCACCCTTGAAAAATCAGACAGTTCTGAAGATATCATGATTCCGCTCCTTCATGAATAAGCTGTTCACCTTTGTCCTGCCATGCCTGCCCTTCCTGCGCCCATTGTGTAAAGCGATCTGCCAGTTCTTCTGATATGCCCAGATTCATCCGGACAGACTCCAGCATGAGACGTTCCAGCGGATGAAAAATCCGGTCTGCAAATGCCATGATCACGCAGTCTCTGAAAATGGTGCGTCTGAGTGTTTCCGGACGGACAGATTTCAGGAGTTTCACACACGAGGGCTCATCTTTTGCCATTGCCAAAATCCGCTCTGCCTCTGCACGGTCAATTCCCATCGCCTCTCTGACCTGTTCAAGGAATTTGAGTTCCTCATCAGCAAGCACCTGATCTGACAAAGCAATCAGACTCAGTGCCAGAAAATACATTTTGCTTTCCTCATCCGTCCAATCTCCTGTTTTCATAACATCTCCTTTTGCACATAGGTTTCAATTTCCATTAAACGGTTGCGGATAATCCCAATTTCATTTTCCGCATGGCTCAGTTCTTCAATCCGCTTTTCAAAATTCCCTTCGGCAAGTTGGCGTTCAGCCTCTGCCAGTCCTTTGTCTATGGGGTCAACCATTATCCGAAAGTTTTCCCAGACCAGTTTTTCGCCATCCGATTTTATGGTTCGGATGTTTTCTGCAAACTTATTCTTTACAGATTCAATTATTTGGGGAATACTTGTGAACAGTTCATTTCGAAATTTCTCTTTGAGACTGCCAAGAGCTTTCACAGTTCCCCATATACCTGTTCCGAGACCTACTGCAATAAGTCCCCATCCCAACGGATTCCAAAGGTTTGCTGTTCCGCCCGCAAGAGCTGCCCACGCTGTCCTGATCCAGCCAATTGAAAGACTGTAACCGAGGAGACTTGCACCGCCTGTTATGATTGTCGCCCCTGCAAAAGCCCCTTTCAAAAAGTTAAAACCGCTTATATCCACTCGGATAAACTCAAAATGAAACTGACAGTCTTCTGAAAATTTAATCAGAAGCTGCTCCAGATTGCTTGCCAGATCTTTCATTGCCGGAATTGCTTTTTCACCTAAACTTCGGTTAACCGCGTTTAAAATATCCTCTTTGAACATGTTCTCTGTCTCGGATTGAATTTCGGTCAGTCTCTTTTTCACAGCCAATATATCCCTGAAGCCGATTTCACTTATCCGTTTGGTGATATAATTCTCTGTTTTGCTTTTTATTTCAGCACACAGTCCGGCAAATTGCGGTTCACAGAGTTCCATGCTCCTGAGAAATAATTGACATTCTCTGTCAAGGTTTTTTCTCAGTTTTTCTTTCTCTTCCACCCATCGGATTTTTTCACTTGTGAGATCTTTCAACTGCCTGTTCAGGGCGGATTTTTCCGTTTGCATCTGATTTGTAAACTGTCCCAGTTCACCTGCTGCTGCCCTCATACCGGATCGGATGGCTTCGGCTCCCCGCTGTTTTTCAAGATATTTTCTGAGTTCTGTCTCCAGACGGGGAAATCCGGAAGCATTGCTGATGGGCGTATTGCTGATCAGTGATTCCAAAGCGAATTTGGAAGAAATGCAGAACACCGCATCCGGGGTAAGTTTGCTGAACTTTCCAAATTCGCGGATGACATTGATATTGTACTCCACACCGCGTCTGAGCTGATCCTCTGCGGAATCTCCTGTCACCGGATCATGGTTCACCGCATCCACCTTGTTCATGACAAAAAAAATCCGCTCCGTGCCTTCCTCACTGATACGCTTGAGCAAATCAAACTCTCCTCTGCATATGGGAAGTTCTGCGGTAAAAACATACAGTATCGCATCCGCTTTTGGAATAAATTCGTAAACAATTTCATCATGGTAAGCATTGACAGAACCTTCACCGGGTGTATCCACAATAATCACACCGTCTTTTAGCCAGTCTGACTGATATTCCACCATAATACGGGACACATTTTTCTCATTGCCGGGGTTTTGCTCCTCTGTGCAGAATTCCGCTATTGTTTCAAGCGGATGTATCTGATTTTGCCCGTTTTTGAAATATACTGTAATCTGCTCTTTTTCCCCGTGCTGAACAGAAACAATTGCGGAACTGACAGGTATCAGTCCTGTGGGCATAAGTTTCGGATTACGAAGCAGTGCATTCACAAATGAGGATTTTCCCCGTTTCAACTGCCCCATTACCGCAACCTGAAATTTGTTTTCATGGAGTTTTTTCTTGGCAAAGCCGATATTTTTCACAGCTTCCGCACGTCCGTTTTTCTCCATCAGTTTTTCAGCCCGTTCCATAACCGGTATCAGCCGTTCCTTTGCCTGGTAATATGACTCCAAAAGCATAAAGTTTCCTCCTATGTCTATCTTTTTGCTTTGATTGAATATGCTGCTGAAATTCCAATCTGTTCCGACTATCTTGCGGCCCGCTTACGGAGCATAAAATGAAGACATATCCGTCAATTCCCGGATTTTTGCCAAATCTCTGCGGATTTCCTCTGCCTTTGTCCCGGTTTTGGGTTCATTGAAACTGAGCATCAGATTTCTGACAGACTGTTCCACCATATCCAGATTGGCATCATAATCTGCCATATTCTCTGTAAGACGGCTTTGAAACCTGTTCATCAAATCCTCGGAAAAACGCTGATACAGGCTTTGCTGGATTTCTTCGAGTTTTTGGCAGACCTGATCCGCAAAATCCGATTTTACTTTTGAAGGGTTGGCAATAAGCGACAGAACTGCGGATTTGATTGTGTCTCCTGCATAATGTGTTGCCAGCAGGAGCAGAAGGAAATTCATCATACCCAGAAAAACCCATCCGCCGATCAGCAGACCCGGTATGACAAAACTGTCATTCCGGTATATCTGGGGCAGAATCGCTGTCAGATTGGCTGTTCCGTGCCGCAGAAGCGAACTGAACTGCGCCTCGGTATCTTCATTCCATTCCTCAAACACCTCATCCAGCAGAGGAGAAATCTTTCGTGCCTCCCGCTCCATAAAGCATTTCATTTGCAGGTTTACACCGGATTGCAGTTCAGAGGCAAGTCCGGGGTCTTTCAAATCATCCATGCTCAGCATCATAATGGCGGTGCGGAGTTTGGAAGAATACCGGGAGATGAAATCTGCAAGACTTCCCTGAAATTTTAAAAGAATATCTTCCACTTTGCGCCGGGCTTTCTTATCAATCTCCACCATCTTTTCCTGTATCCGGGTGCGATCCTTTTGCAGGGTTTCTATACGCGTCTGCAATTCCTCTTTGGATTCGGAAAGTGATTTCAATTGTGTTTCAAGTCCTGAACCCACAGCACGGGCAAGGTTTCCGAAATCCCGCATCATGGAATTCACCACCGCTGATCCGGCTTCTTTTTCGACATAATCCGTCAGTGCCTGCCGAAGTTCCGGAATTCCGCTTGGAAAATCTGTTTCTGCTCCCTGCATAATCTTTTGCAGTTCATTTCGGGAAGAAACGACAAAGACACGCTGATGATCTGTGAAGGCTTTGACAACAGCGTTTATATATCCAAGCAACTGCTCCACACCTTTCTGTTCGCCGACTTTGTCACTTTTGTTCATTGCAAAAAATATTTTCCCGGTATGTGTGGAAAACACCTGTGTGGCAAGAAATTCTTTTTCGCTGGCATCAATTCCCCCGGATTCCGTATCCAGCACCACAACCAGCGCATCAACCTGGGGGATCACTGTGTTAACCACTTCGGAACGGATTTCATCCACATCCGCAAAACCGGGGGTATCCACAAGGCGCAGCCCTGTTTTCAAAAACTGTGACGGGAGAGTCACCTCCGCTTTTCGGGCATTTGCAAGTTTTCCGCAGGAAATGCTTTCCCGGAGTTTTTGCCGGGACACATGGGACAGGTGTCCCTGTTTATCCATAATAACGGCATCCTCTTTGTCGCCGTAACGCACAAGCACATTGCACACACTGGCAGGCAGAATGTCCGAGGGAAGCAGAGGTTCACCGACAAGCGCATTGATCAGGCTGGATTTGCCTTTTTTCACTTTCCCGACAAATGCAATGGTCAGATCATGCTGTTTTCTGCGTTCCTGAATTTTCTGAAACCGGGATTCCGCGTGAGTGAATCCCCATTTGTTTGCAACAGCCTGCAACTCTGAAGCACGCTGTCCGATTTCATCCATGCGTTCTTTGTACATCTCAAACATACAGCCTCCCTTGTAAGATAAAATCAGCAAAGTTCCGGGAAAAAGAAACGGTTGGCAGTTTCTGTTCTGTCTTCAGCACGAATTTGCGGCTCAGCAGTTTTGGCATAGTCACCCCTTTGAAATTTATCCAGTTCACTGCTGATATACGGTATCAGAAACGTGGCAACGACAATGTCATCTACAGGCCCCAACAAAGGATCAGGAATAACGATCCACATGATTCCCCCCAAAATCAATGCTCTTTTGGATAAGGGAACCTGCGATGACAGAAGATAGTCCTTTAATCCTGTCCATTTTTGGATAAGAGAGGAATAACGGGGTTGGTTGACAATTTTCTGATGAAGTGAATCCAGTTTGCTGCTGACCGTCACGGAATTCTGCTGAAGAATTTCGCGGGCTTCATCCTTTGCCTGCTTTGGAATCTGAGACATGGGTTTCTCCTTTTCTTTTTCTGATTGCCTGTGTATCTCTGCCACATCCTGCGGATGAGAAAATTTTTCCGCATACGGGATTTCAGCCGGAATTCAGAAATAATACCGATAACCAACCGAACCATTGAGTATTTTCTCATTTTTATAGTTATATATTGGCTCTGTGGCAAAGTCAAATCAGAATGAGCAAAGAAGTAAAAGAAATTCGATAGCATCTTTACGGATTGCCTGAGCCGCTTCAAAGACGACCCGGCCACCAAAGGCATTGTTATGATTGGCGAAATCGGCGGATCTGCGGAAGAAGAAGCCGCGGATTATATCAAAGCCAATGTGAAAAAACCGGTGGTGGGATTCATCGCGAGACTCACCGCACCTCCGGGACGCCGCATGGGCCACGCAGGCGCCATCATCAGCGGCAACAGCGGAACCGGCCAGAGCAAAGTGGCCGCCATGAAAGCCAACGGCATCAGCGTATGCGAAAACCTGGCCTATCTCAAAGATGTCTGCCAGGAGACATTCGCAAACGTGTAAATTTCCTTAAAACTCCCCTCACTTGAGGGAGAGGAAGGGGAGGGTGAAAACGGTCATTAATTACAGTCTGTTGTTTCTCCCCCTCCCGACCTGCCCGCCGGGGGAGGAGAAAGAAGTAATATTGTAAGCCTGTTTCTCTCCTTTCCTTGAAACCGGCACCGGGATTGGCCCGGTGCCGGTTTTTATTCATTCAGGAATCTGTCATTTTGATATGCTGGTCCACTGTACAGGACAAAAAATTACATTCTGATATTATTGTATTATGTACGAATATCTGCACGAAATATTATTAAAATCAGCCACGAATAACACGAATCCGCACGAATCGCATAAACCGTAATTCGTGTAATTTGTGTAATTCGTGGCTGCAATATTAAATCTTCTGAGCAATGGCAAAGATTAAATATTTGATATTAAATAATTTTTTTTCAAATCGTAAATATATTTTATCCTGTACAGTGATGTTGGTCAATATGCCGGAATTCAGATGCGCTTTTATGCCGCAGCCTCCGCTTCTTCTGCTTCGGCAGGTGTCATTGTCAGAATTCCGATTATCTTTGACCGCTTTTCTTCATCCAGAATCCTGTCCAACTGTTCCCAGAGCATATTCTGACGATCCATCTGGGATTTTCCTGAAAAACTGTCGGAGATGACAAATCCGCCGATTTTCCCTGCCGGTGTTTTTTCAAGTTCCAGTTCCTGTGCTGAAAACCCCATATCGGATAAAATGTTTTCTAATTCTTCTTTGAAGTCCATCTTCGTACTCCTATACTGATAATTTCAATAGCATTTTCAATTATAACAGAGGAAATAGCTATCTTTAATATTATTCAAATATCACTATAACTCAAATGATTTTTATCATGGTCATCATTTCATCATTGAATCATGGTTCAAATACGATTTTCCCATTGATTTAAAACTCGTTTTGCAATAACTCTTTAATGTAACATAGTATTTGAGAAAGGAGTGCGAAAATTGTTTTTCGCCCACGCTCCGAAGGAGCGTGGGCGAAAGACCGCTCCGCTTAACTTTCGCACTCCGGGTGTCTTTGAATACAATACTGAATATAATCAGCGTAAAATTTTTTTCTCAAAGGGTATGTTACATTACAGTAGCAGACGGTTTCCCGAAACAAAGGAGTGCGAAAATTAAGGCGAATGCCGGTTTTTCGCAAACATTTTTGCTCGTTACCGGTTTCTGCCCGGTAACTCCGATCAGGAGGCAGAGCCTCTCCTGATGCGTTACGAGGCGGAGCCTCGTAACGAGTCCGTAATAAACATATTCAGAAAGGAATTCACCCCATGCCAAATAACGCCATCCGATCATTTTTCATCTTTCAGATTTTTCTGATGATAGCTGTTCTCCCCTGTTCCGCCGGAAAAGAGGATGTCTATTTCCGGAACAAAACGGACGGGAGCATCAAGAAAAACTGTTTCCGCATTCAGGGCAGGCATGATGCTTTTCCGGTGCTGAAATGTATGGACGAAAACGGTGTCGCTTCGGAGTTTGAGCCGGGGGATGTGTGGGAAGAAGTGGAGATTATTCCGCTCTGTTTTGAATACACAGGGAATGACCCGGCCATCGGCAAAGGCACGGTCAGGGGCCGGTGCGTGAAGATTGCGGGCAAAGAAAATCCGGAGCCGCTTTATCGCTGTTTTGATGAGGAGATGAATCAGACGGATTTTGATCCCGGTGCAGACTGGCGGGAAATCCCCATGACAGATGAACGGTGCAAAGCCTTTGCCTGGAAGGATGTGCTGCGGGGCGGTGGGACAGAAAAGAAATATGTGGAAGTGCAGGTCTTTTACGGCACGGACCGCAAACGCAGCGGTTCCCCAAAACCTGCAAAATTTTACGGGGGCGATAGGGGAAAATTGGAATACGGCAAATGCAAAGTGAGCATTCCCGAAGATCACCGCATGGGGAAGCTGGAAAGCCCCTTATGGAAAAAGTATAAACAGAATCCGGAAAAACATGTGGTGCTGCTGTCCGTAAATCCGCAGGGCAAGGAGCTGTTTTTTGGGGAGCTGAAAAAAGAGATGCAGCAGGCCAAAGGCAGACAGGCCCTGGTTTTTGTCCACGGTTTCAATGTGACTTTTGAAGATGCGGCCCGACGCACCGCGCAGATGGCCTATGATTTACAGTTTGCGGGTCTGCCGCTCTTTTACTCCTGGCCTTCGGAAGGGGATATGAAAAAATATGTGGTGGATGAAACCAATGTGCGCTGGACAGTGCCGCATCTCAAGAATTTTCTGGAAGATGTGGCCCTGCAGACCGGTGCGGAAGATATTTTTCTCATCGCCCACAGCATGGGCAACCGGGCATTGACGGCTGCGCTGGGGCTGTTTGCGGATGATGTGGAAAAAGGACGGAATGAGAAAACCGTATCCGGATTCAAAGAAATCATCCTGGCGGCTCCGGATATTGATGCGGAGATTTTCAAAAGGGATATTGCCCCCGCGCTGCTCCGCCTGGGAGCCGGAGTGACATTATATGCCTCATCCGAAGATATGGCCCTGAAAGCATCGGAAACCCTGCACAAATACCCCAGAGCCGGGGATACGGACAACGGTGTCATCCCGGTTCCGGGCATCCATTTCATAGACGTAAGTGATGTGGACACCAGTTTCATGGAGCATTCCTATTACGGGGATAATGTTTCGGTGATTACGGATATTTTTTACCTGCTCAGGGGATTGAAAAAACCTTCGGAAAGAAGCAATCTGAAAAATATGAAAAAAGGAAGCCGGGTGTATTGGAAGTTTGGGAAGGTGAAATAACTATTTCTCGTTACGAGGCTCTGCCTCGTAACGAGTCAAAGCTTGTCAATAAATACACAAACCCCTTATCACACCGGGCCAATGCAAAACCGTATGCGAAAACCCGGCCTGTCTCAAAGATGTATCTTTGCAACCGTTTAAATTTTATGAAAAAAAACAAGGGCGAACCTTGTTTTCGCCCTTGTGTTCTCTAAAATATTGACGGATTTTTTTTCAACAGTTATATTCAGTATCAGGACATAAAAGCACATTTTTTTTATGAATCATTTTTTTATTTACTATAGTTTTGCATTTTTTATAAGCATTTGATTTTATTTTAACCACGAAATACACGAAAGACTACCGGAAAATATTCATATTCTGCTGTTTTTTTTATATTTTTTTTCGTATATTCCGTGTGTTTCACGGTTAACTGTAAAAAAATGCAAAAGTACAGTTATTTATTAACGGTATTATTTATGAACAGGGATGAAAAAGCCTCTGTCCGGACGATATTCCGCTGCAGAATTCCCGTTTTCTGAATACCATGCCGGGGAGAAGGGGAAAGCATAATGAAAATTACTGACAAATTCGCCAGAAGACGCGGATCGCGCCATGAAAGAACCTTAAAAGGAAAAAAGCGTGAGCATAATCTGACGGTCTTAGGGGCAGCGCTGTTTGCAGTGCTCCTGAGTCTGTTTCTGCTGATCGGAGTGCTGCTTTCCCGCTTTGAATCTGAGCGATACAAACAGCAGGAACCTGAAAAGGTTCAGCAGATGCTGGATGTCATGAAGACTTCCCTTAAGAACCGCATATACTCGAATATCTATAAAGTCTCGGCTGTTAAAGCACTGGTGGCCATGAATCCGGATCTGACGCAGGATGATTTTGCCCGGGCCATGGAGGTTCAGTTCAGTGGGGAAGGCGACTTGCGGAACATCGGCCTTGCCCAAGACATGGTCATTCAGTTTATGTACCCAATCGAAGGAAATGAAGCTGCCCTTGGGTTAGACTATACAAGGCTTCCCGACCAGTTCGAGGCGGTTGACCTGGCCCGAAGACGTAACAGAATTGTACTTGCCGGTCCTCTTGCACTTGTGCAGGGCGGAGAGGGGATTATTGCCCGAATCCCCATCCACATCAAAGATGCAGCCTCAAATCAGGACGAATTCTGGGGGTTTGCCTCGGTGGTTATGAACAGTGAGGCAATTTTTGCCGGGGCAGGGATGACAGAGGAGAATGATTCTTTGCGCATTGCCATCAGGGGCAGGGATGCCCGCGGTGCAAAAGGAGATGTTTTCTGGGGCGATCCATCGGTGTTTGAAAATAATCCGGTGACCCGGACCATAGAACTTCCCTACGGAAGCTGGCAGATGGGAGCGATCCCCTCTGCAGGATGGCGTTCATACTCGGCACTCTCCACTCCTCTGATGGGGGCCTACCTGTCTGCTGCCTTTATTATCCTTGCCTTTACCGCATTCATGGTTTTTTTACTCGACAAAATGGCCAGGACAGAGAGCGAGCGTCTTGGCCTGAGCCGCAGTTTTGAACTTATTCTGAAACAAACAAGCGATTTTATCTACTACAAAGATATTAACAGCCGCTTTGTCTTTTGCAGCCAAACCCTGGCCGGTATTACCCATCATAAGCACTGGAAGGAGATGGTTGGAAAACATGATTTTGAAGTGTTTCCCCATGATATTGCTGCAATTTACAATAAAGAAGAAGAACCTGTTTTCAGGGAGGGAAAACCCCTTCTGAACAAAGTCAATCCATATTGCTCAGCAGATGGAAAAACAGGATATGTACAGACCAGCAAATGGCCTATTTTTGACGATGACAACGCCGTGATTGGTATTTTTGGAATTAGCAGAGATATTACCGGGCAAAAGAAAGCTGCGGAGGCGCTGGAAAGGGAGCGGAACCTTTTTGCCGAAGGGCCTGTGTTCACCATGGAATGGGGTACAGAACCTTACGGCAACTGGTCTGTAACGTATGCTTCATCCAATGTGGAGCAGATTCTTGGATACCGCCCCGCGGAGATGCTGCACCCGGAATTTTCCTATAATGACATTATTCATCCTGATGATACTGATCGTATCGTCAAGGAACTCAAACATCACATTGCAAACCGGGTTGATTCATTCGGACAGTCTTACAGATTGCGGACAAAAAACGGTCGGCACATCTGGTGTTATGATTTCACGATGCTGATTCGCGATGAAGAAGGCAGCCTGACGGCTATCCGCAGTTATCTGTATGACCAGAGTGCCCAAAAAAAGGCGGAAGAGGCCCTGCGCATCGCCGAGGAAAGATTGGAGAAAACAGCTTATGACCTGACCGAGAATATTCCGGTTGGCACATACACCATGGTGCAGCCCGCCCATGGGGGAATGGCGAATTTCGCGTTCATGAGCAGTCGTTTTCTGGAGTTGACAGGACTGACCCGCGAAGAGGCCGCCTCCGATCCGTTGAAAGGGTTTGCGTGCGTACATCCTGATGACTTTGATGAATGGGTGGCCCTGAATGCGAAGACCTTTGAAGAAAAAAAGCCTTTTTTCGGTGAGACGAGACTTGTTGTCAATGGTGAAATCCGGTGGATAACCGCCGAGTCCATTCCACGCACCCTGCCGGACGGAACGACAGTGTGGGAGGGCGTACTGGCCGACATCACCGACCGCAAACAGGCAGAAGCAATTTTGCATGAAACCAACGCCGCTCTTGAAAAAGAGGTGGCGGAGCGAAGAATCATCGAAGAGGAACTCAGGATCAAGACCGATATGCTGGAGAAGCTCTCCATGCGAGACGGTCTTACAGACATCCCCAACCGCCGCTACTTTGATGAACGGGCAAATCTGGAGTGGCGGCGCGCCGTGCGGAGCGGACTCCCCCTTTCCCTGGTGATGATGGATATTGACCACTTCAAACTTTACAACGACCACTACGGCCACGGAGCCGGGGATGACTGCCTGAAGCAGGTGGCCCGGGCGCTGATGAAGTCCTGCACCCGTCCCTCGGATCTGGTGGCGCGCTACGGGGGCGAGGAATTTGTCGCCCTGCTGCCGGAAACAGATGCGGAGGGAGCGCGCTGTCTCGCCGAGAAAATGCGGGCAGCTGCAGAGGCTCTCTCTGTCCCCCACGATTTTTCCGGTACCGCCGGGGTAGTGACTTTGAGTGTGGGGGTGGCAACCCATGGAAGCGAAAGTGTCAAGACCGATCTGCAGCACCTGCACAAGTGTGCGGACCGGGCCCTTTACCGCGCCAAGGCACAGGGACGAAACCGGGTGCAGGGGGAGGCCGCGGCTGCGGACATGGAAACTGACGCGGAGACCGCAGCCGGAAATCGCAGTCCGTCCTCATGACCCTCTGGCCTGTGGGCGATGCATCCTCCGGCATCTTCATGGAAACCTTCTGCGACACCCGGCTTTTCTCCGACAGGCTCACCCCATCCGAAGTCCTGCACAAAACCCGGCTTCGCTTCATTGAAAATCCGCCCAAACCCGGATATGATGACCCCGCTGTCTGGTCGCCCTGCGGCCTCGCGGGGCCGTGAGCAGAAATGACTCAATTTTTCAACAGACCTCCTGCAAAACTAAAATCAATACCGTTTCCGTAAGCAGAAAATCCCCCTCCCCCTGTGGGAGGGGTTAGGGGAGGGGTAAAATAACAGTCTGTAATTAAAAACAGTTTTCCCCCTCCCCCGGCGGCAATGCTGTTGACTTAAGAAAAAAATCCCCCTCCCCAGGGGAGGGGAGTCTTAGGGAAACGGCATTGAAACTAAAATTGCTCATTATAACTATTTGTTTTTATAGCTCCATAAAATGAGATAAATGAGTTTTGCAGGAGGTCTGCTGAAAAATACAGGGCAACTACTCATTACGGAGGGCAGTTACGGGATCCATACAGGCTGCCTGCCAGGCAGGATAAAGACCGAAAAAGACACCGATAAACACAGACATCAGCAGAGGAAGGAATACAGAAAAAAAAGTAATGACAGTATCCCAGTCGGCGACAGCGGAGAGACATTTTGCTGCTGCGGCTCCCAGCAGAATACCGGCAGAGCCTCCCAGGGATGTGAGAATGACAGATTCCGCTAAAAACTGAAAAATGATATCCTTTTTTGTTGCTCCGACAGCCCGCCGGATACCGATTTCTTTGGTGCGTTCGGAAACACCGGCAAGCATGATATTCATAATGCCGATACCGCCTACAAGCAGGGAGATACCGGCAACAGCACTCAGAAACATACTGAAAGTACGTCGGGTTTTCTGTGCCTGCCGGAGAATCTCCCGCGGGATAATGATCTGATAGTCTTCAACCTGATGGTGGGCCACTTCCATAATTCTCTTTATTATTTTTCCGGAAATAATAACCTGCTCTGTTTCTTTGATCTGTACAACGATTTCTGTCAGGTCATTCTCTGTATCCAGGATATCCGGTGGGATAAAAATGATTTCATTGTAATTTCTGACAGATATTGAAGTGTTTCCTTCTCTTTCCCGGTAAAAAGGATTGAGAATTCCGATAATGCTCAATACCCGGTTTTCAATTCGGAGGGTTCTGCCGATATTTCCTTCCACCCCCATATTCTCCGCAAGTCCCGCTCCGATGATACAGATCGGATTTTTTTGTATCATGTCCGTTTCCGAAATAAAACGGCCGTGCTGCACAGAAAGATTCAGTACATCAGCATATTCCGGAGATGTCTGGAGAATCTGGGGGGATAATTCTGCACCTGCACTGAAAACTGCTGCCTTTACCTCTTTTACACAGGCCGCTGTTCTGACATAGGGAATTCCTTTTATGATTCGCACGGCATCATCGGCATTCAATCCCGGGGATAAGTGTTCACTGGCCTTTTGTTTCTGTACTTCGGTCAGGGGAATGCTTTTGATAAAGATATTCCTGATTCCCAACTGCCCGATCTGTGAGATGATTTTCTGCCTGGCTCCTTCTCCGATACTGAGCATTGTCAGTACGGCCATAGTTCCGCATATAATGCCGATAATACTCAGCGCCGATCGGAGTTTATGCTGCAAAAGGCTTCGGAAGGATGTTTTCAGGATGATGTATATTTTGAAGTAATCAAACAAATATATTCCCGTCCTTCATCTGAATGCATTTTCCGGCATGGGATGCCACTTCCCTGTCATGGGTAATCATAATAATTGTTCCGCCCGCATCATGAAAGGTATGAAACAGTGCCAGTATTTCTCTGCCGGTTTTTGAATCCAGATTTCCGGTCGGTTCATCTGCCAGAATGATTTCAGGCTTCATTACCATAGCTCTGGCAATGGCAACCCGCTGCATTTCGCCGCCTGAAAGTTCTGACGGTCTGTGATTTACCCTGTCCGCCAGTCCCACCTGCCGGATCACTTCTGCAACCTTCTGTCTCATTTCAGGCTGCTGCATGTCTGTATGGGCATACAAAAAGGGAAGTTCTATATTTTCAAATACATTCAGTACCGGGATCAGGTGAAAATTCTGAAAAACAAAACCGATATGCGCTGCTCTGAACCGGGACAGTTGCTTGTCTGATGCCTCAAAAACATTCTTCCCGTTCAGGCAGTATGTGCCGGATGTGGGACGATCCAGGCAGCCCAGTATATGCAGGAGGGTAGATTTCCCCGAACCGGAAGGCCCCATAATGGCCAGGAAATCTCCGCCGCTTACTGACAGATCAATATTGCGCAGTACCGTGACCTGCCTGCTCCCCATCTGATACTTTTTACGGATTTTCCTGAGATGTATCAATCTTTGCCTCAATACTTTCCGGAGACGGTCGCAGCAGACTGACCTGCTCCCCCTTTTTCAGACCGGAAAGAGTTTCAAGCATATCTTCATTCTGCCTTCCGGCTGTGATGAATGTTTTTCTGAATATATTCTTTTCAAAACGGTAACAGTACAAACTTCCCTTTTCTTCAAAAACTGCCTGGACGGGCACAGACAATGCACCTTTTATCTGCTCAACAAGTATGGATACCCGCGCCGTCATACCGGGACGAAGCCTGCTGTCTTCACCGTTTAAAGAGATGGTCAGCTGAAAGTATTTTTCACCTGTTCTTCTTCCCTCCCTGGCAGCCATAATGCCGATAAAAGTAATTTTGCCTTCAAACAGGATATCCGGGTAGGCATCGGCCCGGATGAAGCATTTCTGCTCCAAAGCGGTTTTATGAAGATCCGTTTCCCGTATCTGTGTTTTGACAATCATGGAAGATATGTCCGGAAGATAGAGAAGGGGCTGATTTTTTAAGACCCGGTCCCCCACCCTGGGCTTTCTTTTCTGCCCGTCACGAAATGCTTCATACAGAATGCTGATACCGGCAAAAGGGGCTTTGATTTCGGTTTTTTCCAGTTCTTTTTTTGCCTGATGCAAAGATTTTTCCGTCATATCAAATTTTTTTTTAGTTTCATTCAGCCCGGTAATTGCCTTGGCAATTTTAAAAGCACTTCCTTTCTGGGTCTGCTCCAGTTCCATTTCCGCTTTTTCCACTCTTGCCCTGGCTGTTTCTTTAAGGGAAGGAAAAACATGCTGGGTATAACTGATGTATTTTTTGTTGGCAGATTCATATTTTTCTTTCAGTTCTGCCGATTTTTTTTCTGCCATCTTTATTTCTGTTGTATTTTCATATCCTTTTTTCTGCAAAATTTTTAAATCGGCGATATAGGCAAGATACCGCTTATATTCTTCCGCGCTTTTTTCCATTTCTTCTTTGAACTGGGATATCTGCAAAGGGCCGTCCCCTTCTGTGAGTTTTTTCAGTTCCAGACGGGCTATTTTCAGATTGAATTCCGCGGTTCTGGTTTCCCTTACGACCTGGCTTTTTTCCCATTCCAGTATCTGTTCCCCTGCCTCGACAGCAGATTGAAGACTATGTAATTCAGCTTCCAGACGATGCACTTCCTCTTCAAAAGGGGTGGGGTCCAGTTTAACCAGTATATCCCCTTTTTTATTTCTCGTTACGAGGCTCTGCCTCGTAACGCATAAGGTGAGGCTCTGCCTCATCCTGTGCAGGGGGCAGAGCCCCGGAAGAATGCGTTACGAGGCAGAGCCTCGTAACGAGTCAAAGCTTGTCAATAAATACACAAACCCCTTATCACACCGGGCCAATGCAAAACCGTATGCGAAAACCTGACCTGTCTCAAGGATGTATGCCGGGAGACCTTTGCAAACGTATAAATTTTATGAAAAACGATAGGGGCGTACATAGTCTCACTCAACCCGTTGCGGGAAAGTCTGTGAGAGGGACTGTCATTCCGCCGGACACTGCCACACTTTCAGTTCGGCACTCCTCCGGTATCATCTTTTCCGGAAATCACCTACAGGGGATAATCTTCCAGATACCAGCGGATGCTTTCCTGTTCCTGGGGACTGAGGGAAAAGGAAAACTCTGTTTGTGCGGTTTTCTCAAATTCCCCGCCTTTTAAAGCGATTTCCACTCTGTATCTGTCTGTACCGATGCTGTGCTGGGTCATGCGAAGGGTATGCATGGGTTACTCCTTTCTGTATGCGATCCATTTTTCTGTTTTTACCCTGTCTGCCATGAATGAATCAATACAAAATGAAAAATGCCGTCACGTTACCGAAAGTCGGAGTCCATAAGTTTCTGAAAATTTTGGCTTCCGCAGGAATGGCAGAAAATTTGAAATTCAGACTTTACAAATCAGGAACATAAGGCTCTTGCATCAAATTCTATGATTCGGTATTTGAAAGTGTCTGTTAAAAAAACAAGCGGATGATAAATATATTATGAAGGAGAAAATTCCTGTTTATGAAGGGGAAACAGGAAAGCTGATAAAGTATGATTTATTTTTTCAATAACTTCTTCCGGAGAAAGGGATGCGTCAATAATCCGGAACCGCTCCGGTTCCTGCCGGGCGATTTCCAGGTATCCGGCCCGCACTTTTTCATGAAAGGCGATTTTTTCCGCTTCAAAACGGCTTTCGGCATCGGTCCGTTGCCCGCTGTTTATCTGTTTCCATGCCCGTTTCAGTCCGGTTTCCGGGGGCAGATCCAGCAAAAGGGTCAGATCCGGTTTCAGGTCATCCATTAACAGCCGGTGCAGGTTTTTCAGCATTGCCAAATCCAGTCCCCTGGCGTATCCCTGGTAGGCAAGGGTGGCATCAGAATAACGGTCGCAGAGAACCGTTTTACCTTCTGCCAGCGCAGGCCGGATGACGGTGGCTATATGATGCGCCCGGTCGGCCATATACAGCAGCAGTTCGGCCATAGGATCCAGTTCCCGGCTGGCCGGGTCCAGCAGAATGGCCCGGATTTTTGCCCCGATACGGGTGCTGCCCGGTTCCCGTGTGAGAATGCAGTCTTTTCCCTGTTTTTTCAGAAAAGCCGCGGCATCGGCAATCCGGCTGCTTTTTCCGGATCCTTCTGTTCCTTCAAATGTGATAAACATAGCTTCTTTTTCAATTCTGTAATATTTGGAATGATGCTGTAATGTAACATACCCTTTGAAAAAATTGTTTCATGCTGATTATATTCGGTATTTTATTCAGAGAAACCCGGAGTGTCTTTCGCCCGCGCTCCGAAGGAGCGCGGGCGAAAAATAATTTTCACTCCTTTCTCAAAGACAATGTTACATTACAAAATGATGCGCTTACCGGAACCGTATTTCCGATAATGTCTATTGTCTGAAAGCCTCCTGTTATGCTTTTTTTCTTCAGGCAAAATGATGAATCTCTGAAAATGATTCATGCAGAAAGTGTCCTGTTTCCGGTTTGAAAACAGCACCCCCAATGTCGCTGACTTAAGGAGGCCGGGTGTCCAAAACTGAAAGTTTGGGACTGAAATTATTACAGATTATTCTGACAAACTTTCAGTTTGGCACTCCGTTGTTTTCTTACGCCAATGACATTGAACAGCATCCTGTAAACAGAGAAATTCTGAATTTTATATTTCAAGAATACGGAATCCGTCTTCCGCGCGGGAATGCTGCTGCGGATAGCCGAAGGGATGGGCCACAGAAAGGATTCCTTCTTTTTTTTCCGGCCCGTAGCGTCTGTGTCTGTGCCCGTGAATGAGCAGGACAATCCGGGAAGCAAAGGCATGGATAACAGTCTGCATGTGCCGGTTGACTTTAGCGGTTTCTTCCTTTTTTTCCTGCGGCAGGCAGGCGGGGAGCGGGAGATGATGGCTTACAATTATCCTTTTTTCAGTTTTGGACTGCGCCAGATTTTTCCGCAGACTGACGGCCATTTTGTATGCCAGTTTTTCATCCCGTATACCGGCCTCGCAGTCATACCATTCAGAATATCCCCTGCCGGTGAACCATCCGGTTGTTCCCATGATTTCTGTTTGAAATTCATGCAGATACAGGCTGTTGGACGGCAGATAGTGCCATCCGGTTTTTCGGGAAATACGGGGAAACAGATAATAATAACGATAGGCTGCGCAATCCCATAAGCCTTCTTTGTCTATCACCCAAATATCATGATTGCCGGGAACCCAGCATTTGGGGCAGAAAAGACGGATACTGCTGAGAAAAGCGGCCACTTCTTTGCTTCTGTGTGAAATATCTCCGGCGCAGATCAGCAGATCGGTATCGGAAGCGGAATTGATATAGGCTGTCAGTTCTTTTATCTGATTCTGCTGATCATGGCGATGTGCGTGTATGTCGGAACAAATACCTATTTTCATAGGAGAAAATACCAAATATTTTTTCTGCAGGAGTTTGTCCTGAATTATTCACAAATCAGTTTTTTACAGTAAATACAGGAAGACACAAAAAAACTGAGTTTTGCAGCCGTATTTTCGTATAAGCAAAATAATCAGCAGTTTATCTGCCAGAGACTAAGACGTGTGAATAATGCAGCCTAGCGGCTCAGCATTTCCGCCTGCTCGGCCATGCGGATAAATTCGGCCCGGTAACCTTCTTCATCTTTTCCCCTGGCTTTCCGGGCCATTCCGATGATTTTTCCGTATGTCGTATTCCCCTTGTATTCGGAATTGCGTAAAAGCATTCCGAAGGCTGCCACAGATGCGGAAAAACGCAGATTTTCCGATGCCTTTTCAAAGGAGGTGTGCCTGTCAGTCAGAGAACGGACCAGTAAGCGGCTCTGACTGCCGTCCGGTTCTTTATAGCGGAGTTTCAAAGTCAGCATTTCCGCGGAATCCGCTGCGCTGCTTTGCACCTGTGTTTTCTGATATTTCAGATCATCCACCCCCGGTACGGATTCCGCAGATCCCGCGGGAATGATCTCATACAGGGCAGTAACACTGTGGCCCGCTCCCAGCTCCCCTGCATCCTTTGTATCGTCATTGAAATCCTCTTTGTTCAGCAGGCGGTTTTCATATCCGATCAGGCGGTAGGCTTTTATTTTTGCCGGATTGAATTCAATCTGTATCTTTACATCTTTGGCAATGGTAAAAAGGGTGCCGCCCATTTCTTTTACCAATACCTTTTTGGCTTCCAGAAGAGAATCAATATATGCATAATTCCCGTTTCCTTTGTCCGCCAGTTTTTCCATTTTACTGTCTTTGATATTGCCTGTTCCGAAGCCCAGAACGGTAAGAAAAATCCCTTCTTCCCGTTTCTCTTCTATCATCCGCACCAGTTCGCCGTCTGATGAAACCCCTACATTGAAATCCCCGTCTGTGGCCAGGATAACCCGGTTGTTTCCTCCGGAAATAAAGTTTTCTTTGGCGACCTTATACGCATGCACGATGCCCTGTGCACCGGCTGTGGAACCGCCCGCTTCCAGTTTTTCCAGGGCATTGAGAATGGTTTCTTTTTTGCTGCCCGGGGTGGATTCCAGCACCAGACCGGCCGCGCCCGCATAAACCACAATGGCCACCCGGTCTTTTTCCCGCAGTTCATCACAGAGCAGCCGGAATGCTTTTTTGAGTAAAGGCAGTTTGTCGGGTGAATTCATGGAACCGGATACATCCAGCAGAAACACCAGATTCATGGCCGGAATTTTATCCATCGGGATATTTTTGCCCTGTATTCCCACATGGAGCAGACGGTGTTCATTTTTCCAGGGACAGTCGGCGGTTTCCATGTGAAGGGAAAAAGGTTCTTTTCCTTCCGGCTGCGGATAGTCATAGTCAAAATAATTGATGAGTTCCTCAATGCGCACAGCATCTGCGGGCGGCAGGCGGTTTGCATTGAGAAAACGCCGGACATTGGCATAGGAGGCCGTATCCACATCAATGGAAAAGGTGGACAGGGGATCATGGCGGGGAGATTTGAACCCCTTTTCCTGTATATTGTCATACTGCTCCGTATTGAAATCTGTCACTGCCGCAGCGCGGTACAGAACCGCGGAGCCGCTGTATGCATCGGGAACCGCTTCCGCAGCCGGAGACAGCATCATCGTGCAGGGCACGGGAGCGTTTACCGCAGTTCTTTCTTTCCGATCATCCATTGTGCAGGCAAAAATAAGGCACAGAGAGATTATCCATCCTGTTTTCAGAACATCCTTTTTTGATTTCATTATATATTCTCCTTTATATACTGCTGAATGGACTGTCAGTTATACCTTTACTCAAAAGATTTTCCCCCACTTTTCCGGGGGAATCCAATATCCGGGCATCTTTCGGAAACCCGGGGAACCGGAAATCCTTTGAGTAATGGCATATATTTCAATAATAAATTTTTGTGTAAACATTTAAAATAACTTTGAACAGAATCCATGCACCGGTTTGATGCATATTGCGGACAGAAAGCAGGGGAACCGGTGTATTATGATTTCATTACCACCAGGGGTACAGAATCCCCACATTTTTTACTGTTGCAGAAAACGAATGCTGACTTCCGTCCTGGGCCCAGGCCCATATTTCCATTGCCTCATCCGGCGCGTCTGTCATGGATTCCATCATCAGAATTTTTACCAGACCTGCCCCCTTTTCCGGGGTATAAAACCAGATTTCATCATTCACACGGGCAAAGGCAATCAGCAGATTCCGGCCATTTTCCCAGGCATTCTGAAAATCTCCCAGATAGCCCCGTGCATACATTTTCAGGGTGCTGCCGTCCGGGTCCCTTTTTCTGACTTTGTACTGAATGCGTTTGTTTCCGTTATATTCATTGACATACACTTCCGCCATAATCCTGTTTCCGTCTGCGGCAGTGCCCACATTCTGCCGCAGTCCGACCCCGACTTCACCTGAACTTTGGGATATATTCACCTCGGCAAATATGCCCGCGGCATTGTCAAATGTCCTGTATATCTTTCCCAGAGCTTCTTTCCGATCTCCTTTGGCAATGATGCGGAGTTCTGTTTCGGAAGCCGACAGGGTGATATTGCCCTGCCAGATATACTGCTCCCATTCATCCGGTTTTTCTCCCGCGTACAGGGGAAAAGAAACCAGTGTGATCAGAAATGCAAAAATCGGGATACAGCTTTTCTTTTTCATTGCGCCCTCCTTTTCGGGTAAATTGACGAAATAAGGTGATAAGGTGATTTCCTGAACAATGGTTCGGTAATTTTCTCTGATTTGCAGAGCATAAAATATAACTGTCTGAAATCATTAAATCTGAATATTTTCTTTGCGTTTTACAACCTGCTGAAATTATTCAGTCCGAATTTTTTTTACCGAACTGTTGCTGAAAAAAAATGCAGCAAAGGAGTGCCGGACTGAAAGATTTCGGCGGGCCCGGCCGGGTCGTCCGGCAGTGTCTGACAGCCCGCGCACAGACTTTCCGTCTGTGAGTCCTTAAGAAGCGGTACATTCATATTTGGAAATCGCCTATGGCATGACTCAATTAAAGAGATACAAAATCTCACCCGGTATCTCAGCAGGAATGCGGCTTAACGCCGTAAAATTTCTATCTGCCTAATTGGGTCAAACCATAATTGGATCAGTATATTTCACCAGACGTTACGCAGTTGAATTTTACCGGCTGAATTTACTATATGCGCCAAAAAGTCACAGTCAATAAAAACAGAGACTTATATTTGATGAACCCGTAAAAAGTCAGATTTCTGAAAATCGCTGTTAATAAAATCAGCAGATTAATGTGTATCAAAACCTGATTTTTTGACTTTTTACGAGATCATCATATTTCAATTGCGTAACTCCTGTCACTCTGTGGCATTCAAGAAAAGGCTTTGGGCTTGTCCAAATTTATAAAGTATTTAAATTCAGCATGTTGAAAATATCAGATGCCCCAAAACCATTATATTGCGTACTATAGTGCTTAAGATAATTGTTTTGGGGCAGGCCGGGGTGAACGCAGTGAATCCCAACATACTGAATCTGCCGGGGTTCGTTCCTTACCCCAACCTGCAGGAAGCCCCAAATCTTTTTTCTTAAACACTGTATATCAGTATCCGCCTTTCCGGTGCAATACTATTCTTTCTGTCAGATATGAAATATTTTCTTTTTGATGAAATATAATTTTTGTATTGATTTTTCGCATATATTATTGGAAGTATATAAACAGCAGAAAATAAAATCCCGCATGTCGGCATTATCTGTAATATTTTGAAAATAAATCTGATTTTTTATAGCATTTTGCATGACAGAAAATTCAGACGGAATAAATGCGGGCAGTCAGAGTATATCCGGCAAAATACGGGTAAGGGAGGACTGCTGAATAACTTCGGCATTTGAAAATTCGCCTGTGTCCCGCGATTGCTGAAATGACTCCGGTGTCCGTTTATAAATGCACTGATTCAGAAACGGATTCCGAAGTTTTCAGGAGCATCCGCAAAAAGCACGGTTGGCAGAGTATTTCAGGGGAAGCGGGACACAGGTGAAAATTATGAACAAACGTTTTACAATCAGTAGATCGAAAAGTTTCCGGAGGAGTGCAAAAACTGTATTTTTGCATGTAACCGGGAGATGCGGCGATGCAAAAATACAGTTTCCGCACTCCGGGACAGCCGTAAAACCGTATCCGGGGGAAACTTTTCGATCTGCTGACAATGGATCGGGAATACAGAACGGGCAGATTATTTCGTACTCATGCCCAAACAGGGACGGATTTTATTTTATTATAACGCGGAGGATAAAAATGAGAAAACCAAAACAGACCATTTTCCTTTTTATATGTCTTACACTTGTCCTGTACGGCTGTTCTTCGGATGAAGAAAAAAAAGTATCCCATTTTGAAAGCGGGAAATCTTATTTTGAAAAAGGGAAATATAAAGAAGCGGAACTGGAGTTCCGGAATGCACTGAAAACAGACCCCAAATACAAAGATGTGTATCCGTATCTGGGAGAAACCTATCTGAAACTGGGGAAAGCCAGAGAGGCTTTCCGGGAATACACCCGCCTGGAAATACTTGCACCGGAGGATACGGAAGCCAAACGCAAACTGGCCACTTTCTATTTTCTCGGCAAAAATTTTGATGAGGCCGAAAAACGGATCGATGCGGTTTTGGAAAAAAAACCCAATGATACGGAGATGCTTTTTCTGCGGGGCGGTATTTTGGAACAGCAGGAAAAAACAGAGGAGGCCGTAGCCGTATTTGAAGAGATTATCCGCACAGATCCCGGACAGCAGAGGGCATATATGGCCCTTGCCCGCCTGCAGGCCCGGCAGAATCAGCCGGAGGCAGCCGAGGCCAACCTGAAAAAAGCCGCAGAACTGCTGCCCGGAGAGGTGAAGCCGCAACTGACGCTTTTCAGTTTTTATGTTTCCCAAAAACAGCATGAAAAGGCAGAGGCTTTGATTCTTCAGATTGTGAAAGAGCATCCCAAAGATTCGGATTTGCAGGTGCTGCTGGGAAATTATTATTTCCGTATGCAGAAAAACGATATGGCAGAAAAAACCTATCTCAAAGCCATTGAAACAGAACCGGGGAATATGAAAGGATATATGGCCGCGGCTGAATTTTATAAAGCCATCGGGGACAAAGATAATGAAAGGGGCATGTATGAAAAGGCCCTGAAGGCACATCCGGATGACTTGAATATTATGGCTTCTCTTGCCGGATTCCACCTGGAAAACCGCCAGGCCGGGGAGGCCGAGAAATACATTTCGCAGATACTGAAAAAAAATGCCGGGCATTTCCGTGGCCGGATGCTGAAAGGGGAACTTCTTATCAGCAAAAAAGAGTTTGGACCGGCCGCCGAAATTTTCAGCCGACTGGTTTCAGAAGAACCTGCATCGGACAGGGCACATTATTACAAAGGGCTGGCAGATATGGGGAAGGGAGATAACCG
The DNA here is from genome assembly GCA_011390755.1 of Desulfobacteraceae bacterium. Classification (GTDB taxonomy): domain Bacteria; phylum Desulfobacterota; class Desulfobacteria; order Desulfobacterales; family Desulfococcaceae; genus JAABRU01. The sequence goes on from JAABRU010000001.1 coordinate 100,115, forward strand.
GAGTGCAAAAACGGCTCTGCTCAAAGCTGTGGAATTACAGCCCCGCAATATGAAAGCCCGGCTGCTGCTGGCAGAAATTTACTTCCGTGAAAAAGATTTTGCGCAGGCCATGGAGGAAAGTGAAAAAGTGCTGCAGATGATGCCCGATAATTATCAGGCAAAACTGCTGTTGGGAAACTGCCATATGTACCGGAAAGAAATGGAAAAAGCACAGCAGGCTTTTGAATCCCTGATTGCCATGGGGCCGAAAAATCCGGTTGCCTATTACCGGATGGGCCTGCTGCAGCGTATGCAGAAAAAATATGATGAGGCCATGAAAAATTTTGACAAAGCCCTGTCCCTGAATCCCCGGCTGATGGATGTCTTTACCCAGCAGATTCTTTTGCATACAGCACAGAAGGATTTTGACAGGGCCCTTGCAGAATGTGCCGATCATCTGGAAACCGTATCGGATTCTCCCGTATCCCAGGCTGTGGTATATAATATGCAGGGGGGACTGTATATGTCCATGGGAAAAAAGAAGGAAGCGGAAAAAGCTTTTCAGAACGCGCTGTCAAAAAATCCCGAATTCCTGCCCCCCTATTATGCACTTGCCAGAATTTATCTGATGGATGACAAAGCGGATAAGGCGATTTCCCAGTATCAGATGCTTCTGGATAAAAATCCGGATCAGGCGGGTCCCCATATGCTGATGGGAACCATATATGATATGCAGAAAAAAAGTGAACTTTCGGAAAAACATTACCGGAAGGCACTGGAAATCAAAACGGATTTTGCACCGGCTGCCAATAATCTGGCCTATCTGCTGGCGGAAAAGGGGGAAAATCTGAATGAGGCCCTGGGGCTGGCCCAGAAGGCCAGGGAGATGCGGCCCGATGATCCGGGTATTATGGATACTCTGGGATGGGTGTATTATAAAAAAGGACTCTATTCCAGCGCGATCCGGGAATTTTCCGACAGCATTGCCAAAAGCGGGGACAACGCGCTTATTTACTACCATCTGGGACTGGCATATTATAAAAACGGGGAAAATTCCCGGGCGGTTGAACCCTTTGAAAAAGCCCTGGAACTGGATGAAAACTTTGACGGGGCCGAAGAAGCCCGGCGTATTCTTACTGAAATCCGATAAAACCGGGGCTGTCTTTTATGAAATTTCTTCCCTTCCGATCCCTGATTCCGGCTATACTTCTGCCGCCGCTTCTCTATATATTTTCTGTGGAAATGATTCAGAAAATATATATAGACGGCTATCTTGAAGAAAAATATCTGACCCGGATTGAAGAGATTGCCATCGGCAACCCCCAGTCCCTGTTCAGCGGTACTGCCCGGCTCAAAGACAGGATACGGGAAAATATCCGCGATTATCTGAGTGATCATCCGGCAGTGTGGCTGGGCCTCCGGCTCAGAATTGCCGTACTCACCAAAAAAGGAAGTGTTTTATACCCCCCCCTTATTGAAACCGATGATGATTTTCTGGCCCGTCATGCAGATTATATGCAGATTGCCGCCGAGAATCTGAGACTGATGGAAGAAGGACTGCTTTTCAAAGGCGACCTGATTATAGAGTATAATTCTCTGATCTCGGTTCTGCTGCTTCTTCTTTATATCACCCTGTCTTTATGTTTTCTGTCATATTTTTACCGCAAAGGAAGCCGGAAGGCTCTTTTGGAGGCCGAGGAAAAAAATACAGAAATTCAGCGACTTTCCGAACAGGAAAAACAGCACAGCGACCGCCTGCGGCAATTGGGGGAAGAAAGATCACGTCTGCGCGATGAATTTGCCCGCATCCGGGATACCCTGGAAGAAGAAAAAGCAAAGGCCCTGCGCAATGAAGATGAGCTGGTGCGGGAGATTATCGCACTGGAAGAAAAACTGCAGAAAAATCTGGCACATCAGGAGGAACAGCAGGCCGAGATAGACATCCTGCGGGAGCAGCTGGAATTGCTGGATAAAGAAAAAGAAAAAGGCGGTCCGCCCCGCAAAGAAGTGAATCTTGTACAGAAGCGTTTTAAAACATTGTATAAAAATGTTTCATTCAGCAAAAAGGCGGTACAGGGTTTTGCTTCTCTGGAAGATGATCTGAAAATCAAATGTGAAGAACTCGTCCACCTTTTAAATAACAATCCGGATCTGGTGACCATCAAACGGAAGGTATTCGGTAAAAAAGGAAGGCAGACCGTGCTGGAAGTGGTTTTTGCCTATAAAGGGCGGCTTTATTTCCGTAAAAACAAAGAGGGACGCATTGAAATACTGACAGTCGGAACCAAAAACAGCCAGGGGAAGGATTTGGAATATCTGAACAGTCTCTGACCTGCATAAGTGGTCTGACAAATAAATTTTTTACCCTCTTAAAAAATCCGGACAGGGGAGTCCAAACTGAAAGTTTGGCAGTCTGCCAAACTTTCAGTTTGGACTCCTCCGCAGCTTTTCTGAGTGTGCAGAAATATATTTCAGTCCGCTAAAAAGAACGCCGCAGCCGTAACTGGGTGTCCCGCAGTCCGTCTTTGATGCCCTGCTGTGTTTCCGGCCGGCTGTTGCATTTTTTCGGAATCTGCACATCTTTTTGCGGATCGCAGCTGCCGTCTGCCGTATTTTTTGCTGTGCAGACCCCCCATTGATATCCGATTTGATAACAGGGGCCTTTTCCGGTGGCGGGAATCATTCCCGAAGGCTTTTTCCCGGGCGGCTGTGCATTATTTTCGCGGGATTTTTGCCCGGGTGTGCCGCGGATGGGATTTTGGGGGGAAAGATTTGTATCCGTACTGCTGCATGCAGCAAAAAATGCGGTGAGCAGAAAAAACAGGCAGATTTTCTTCATTTTTTTTCCTTTCCGGATTATATTTACCTGGCATGGGATGCTTCGGCTTTCATCATCAGCAGATCCTTGGCCTTTTCATGGCCCAGCCGGGAAGCCTCTTCCAGATCGGCTTTGGCCATTTTGTATTTTCCCATCTTGTTATATACGATGGCCCGGTTGAAATAGGCCTCTTTATCATCCGGTTTTTCCGTAATGGCAGAACCGAATTCCCGGATGGCTTCTGCATATCGTCCCGTTTTATAAAATTTTCTGCCTCTTTCAATGGGATTCAGGGAAATCACCTTTCCGGTTTTTGCGCGGATTTCATAACCGCAGTGCCTGCAGATCTTTGCCTGGGGCATAATCTTTTCCGCGCAGCGGGGGCAGCGTTTCATTCTCTCGGAAATATCCTGTTCAATTTTTTCCCGGATTTTCTTTTCCACTGTCACAGTGTATTTTTTCATAATCCGTTCCAGAAACAGGGCAAAGGGATTTTCATCAATGCGGTATATCTGGATCTGGTGGACAATTTCTTCTTCCACGATTTTTTTATTTTCTTTAATATCCGGAAGAATCAGGGAAAAATCCGCCAGCAGTTCGATAATCTGCCCGTATTTGTCCAGCTGCAGATTTTCTATGGCCGCGGAGCTGCCGATTTCATTTTTAATATTTTCGATTTTAAAATAATCCAGTGCATTCTTGATCAGGGTCTGGGTTCCGTCCCGGATGGTTTTTTCCAAAGTGGCCGTATCATGCTCTTTTTTCAGATGACTGATTCTGCGGTCGCTTTCCTCTTTTGTTTTCATCACCTTCAGCTGAAACTGCTCTTCCAGTTTTTTTTTGGTAACCATAAAAGTCACCAGCAGGGTGAAAACCGAAGCCAGAATGACCGTCAGCAGGGAAATGGCCGGATTCGGAATCAGAAAGGGCAAAATCGCAGACATACTTACACCGAATGCACCCAGTGCAATCAGTCCGATATATGTATTCATATTTCCAATCCCCATGTACAACAGTTTTTTCGGAAATTCGTTTTCACTCCGCATCCTTCGGAAAACCACGTCTTCCGGATAGTCCTTCCGGCTGCGTTTCCCGCTGCCCCTTTTCCGGCAGCTGCAGCCTTCTTCTGTGAAACGGAATTTCTGAAAATTCTGTATGTTAAAAGTGAAATAAGATGAACTCCTGAAAAATCCGGATTTCAAATTTTCCGTCCTTCCGGCCAAAGCCGGACGGACGGTTTTTTTTGACTGTTCAGCGGCTCATCCGGTAATATACGGCAATATATTCCCGAAACCTGCAAATCTATATATACTTTCTTATAAAAAGTTCATTCTTGCAAGAATTTTTTTATATCCGGGGATAAGTTTTTCAAATTTTCCGCTTTGACCCATATCATTTCCGGATCTGCACGGAACCAGGTGAACTGCCGTTTTGCATATCGCCGGGTATCCCGTTTCATTGTGCGGACGGCTTCTGTATAATCCATAAGTCCCCGGATATATTCATTCATATGACGATAGCCGATGGACTGCATGGATTTTAATTCATGGGAATATCCTTTTTCCGTCAGTTCCCGGACCTCATCTTCCAGTCCGGCATCCAGCATGGCATCCACCCGCCGGTTGATGCGTTCATAAAGGATTTCCCGCTCACTGTGCAGTGCAATTTTGAAGGTGCGGTATTTTTTTTCCGCAAACAGATGCTTTTTCTGATATTCCCGGATGCTTTTTCCCGTGCTTTCATAAATTTCCAGGGCCCGGATAATGCGGTAGCTGTCATTGGGATGGATTTTCCGGGCACTTTCCGGATCACAGTTCAGAAGGCGCCGGTGGAGAAATGGGCTGCCGGATTCTTCTGCAATGCGCCGGAGTTCCTCCCGCAGGGCAGGAGGGGAGGGGGGGGCCTGAAATATGCCGTGCAGAAGGGTTTTGAGATACAGACCGGTTCCGCCCACCACAAAGGGGGGGATGCCCCGGTGATGCAGTTCCGAGATGATCCCGCGGGCTTCTTCGGCATAGCGGGCCGCATCAAATTCCTCATCCGGTGCAGCAATATCAATCATATGATGCTTTACAGCCGCTTTTTCTTCTGCCGTGGGTTTGGCGGTACCGATATCCATATACTGATAAATCTGCATGGAATCCGCGCTGACAATTTCCCCCTGAAATTTTTGCGCCAGTCCGATGGCAGCGCCGGTTTTTCCGATGGCCGTCGGGCCGCAGATAACAATGATTTTCCCTTTACTGTCCGCTTCTGTGTTTTTCAAATTTCAGTACCGTACAATCGCGGCCCCCCAGGTAAATCCGGAGCCGAAGGCAGGCATGAGCAGCAGATCGCCCCGCCGGATGACTCCTTTGTCCACATATTCGGTCAGAACAAGGGGAATTGTGGCCGCTGTGGTATTGGCATAGCGCTGCAGATTATACAGCACCTTGTCCTTGGCAATGCCCAGATGATCCGTTACCGAATTGTTGATACGGAAATTGGCCTGATGGGGCACCACCCAGTCAATATCCTCCACGCGCAGACCCAGTTTTTTCAAAACCGATTTGCTGACTTCCGTCATCCGGCGCACGGCATTGGAAAAAAGATTTTTGGAAGAGGGCATTGCCGGGTATAAATCCGCATTCTGCTCAAAATCCAAAGGATCATAATCAATCACCGGGCGTTTACCGATGTCGTGCAGTTTCATATGAATACCGTTCAATGCCCCGGAACCGTCTGCATGAATCTCTGTCATCAGGATTTGGGAATTCTCATCTTTTGCCGGGGAAACCACCACAGCCGCGGCCCCGTCTCCGAAAAGCACGGTCACTGCCCTGCCCCGTTTACTGAAATCCAGGGCATTGGAATGGATTTCCGCACCGATGAGCAGCACATTCTGATACATGCCCGTTTCCACAAAAGCCTGGGCCATCTGAAGACCATAAACAAAACCGCTGCACTGCTGGCGGATATCATAACAGGGTATCAGACCGGCCGACCATCCCAGTTTGTCCTGCACAATTACCCCGGCTCCCGGGAAAAAATAATCCGGGCTCAGGGTGGCCAGTATCATGCAGTCAATTTCCTCTGCCTGCACATCCCCCCTGGACAGCAGGTTTTCCACTGCCCGCGCGGCCAGATCCGATGTCCTTTGGCCCGGTTTGGCATATCGGCGTTCTTCAATTCCCGAACGCTGGCGGATCCATTCATCACTGGTTTCCACTTCCGGCGGAAGGTCTTCATTTTTTACAATGACTTCCGGAACATACATCCCCAGACTTCGGATATGGGCTTTCATTTTCATATGATATTTCACCTGTTTATCTGTATAAATTAATGGAGACGGTTCTGCTGGGAACCGTTAGTGATGCTCCCCGCAAAGGGGAAAAAAACGTCACTCGGGCGGAATCCGGAACTTCCTGAAATCAGGGGATTCATTCTTTTTGCCGGAATGACGCAGAATCCGTGTACTTTTCGGAGAGCATCATTATTATTTATCATTATAGTATTCCAATTTAGGTTTTCCCGGGCACGAAATTTGCTTCAACTGTCAACCGCAACCGTCCGGCGGACAGATTATAAGATACTGTGCCCGCTTTTGGAAAAACCAAAATTGATGATCTCGTAAAAAGTCAAAAAATCAGGTTTTGATACAGATTAATCTTCTGATTTTATTAACAGCGATTTTCAGAAATCTGACTTTTTACGGGTTCATCAAAATTGGATCAGTATATTTATCCGGATCCTTTTTCATCACATTCTGACATTTATACCTAAATTGAGCAATTCACAGACCTGAAAATGATTTCCAACCGGAAATATCAGGGGCTCAGCGGTTTCCGACTCTTCACCCGCCGGGTGAAAAGCGTAAAACAGGCAAAGTTCCGCTTACCGGACATTCAGTCGGTTTATATGAAAGTGTCTGCGAAAAACCGCTCAATTTAGGTTATATCCCATATTTCGCTCTTTGCACTCCAAATATTTGAATTTATTAAATCCGATTGTTCGTTCATGTAAAAAGTTATCAAAAAAACAATTTAATTTTCAAAGTGTTACAGAGACAAGCGAAATGCGGGTTACATAGTGTTTAAAAAAATATTTTTGGAGCTTTCTGCAGGTTGGGGCAAGGAATAAACTTCAACAGATTCAGTATGTTGGAGTTCACTGCGTTCATCCCGGCCTGGCCCAAAACAATTATCCTGAATACTATATATACGATATCTGTAAAAGACAATAAATACTTCTCTCAATTCCGACATCCCGCCTTCGGCAAAACCGGATAAATAATGCCAGTTAAGAGTCAGAAACTTCGGATAAAGTAAAACAGGGCATTATAAAATCAGACTTCCGGCACAGGCTTTGTAAGGGGTCAGTACACAACTTCGTAAGTTTGTCACCCTCCTTATAACGTTGGCTGATCATGTAAAATCAGACTGTTAAAATCATGAGAGGGGGGTACGGATTTAAAAAGTGCTGTATTAGGTGATTTCCGGAAAAGATGATACCAAAGAAGTGCCGAACTGAAAGTCCGGCAGTGTCCGGCGGATGACAGTCCCACTCACAGACTTTCCGTCTTTGACTCCTTCAGATTTCGGTACATTCATATTCGGAAATTGCCTTACTTTTGATGAACCGGTAAAAAATCCAAATTTCAAAAAACGCTATTAAGCAATGGCTCGGTAATTTTTTCTGATTTGCAGAGCATAAAAATTTAACTGTCTGAAATCATTAAATACGAATGTTTTATATACGCCCTATAACCTGCTGAAATTATTCATGCCGGTTTCTTTTACCGGACTGTTGATTAATAAAATCAGAGTATTAATATGTATCAAAACCTGATTTTCGGACTTTTTACGAGACCGTCAATTTTACAATACCGGATTTAACCCTTAATTCGCCTAAATAATAACGCTGTTCTTTCTTATTGACACTGTTCTGCGAAATTGATAAAAATTCAGCCGTGTTTACGGGGAAAGAAACTGTTCTTTCCGGATGATGATCCCGTAAAAAGTCCGGTTTTCCCTCATGCCGGTCAAGGTCCGCATCCGCTGATTTCCGGATGCCGGTTTTTGCCGGAGTGACGGATTTTCTGACTTTTTACCGAATCCGTCAATTATCAAACAATAATTTTACAGGAGGAAATGTTCGGATGAAAAGAAAATTTTTGCCGGTGGTATCTTTGATTGCAGGAATGACAATTATTTTTGCAGGCGCGGCCCTTTATGCCGGAACCAACGCTGCGGATGTGATGGAACTGAAAGCGGATTATGAGCATAAAAAAGGAATTATCCAGTTTTCTCATAAAAAACATGCGGAAGAATACAAAAACGGGGAAAACCGGAAAATCACCTGCGGCGAATGTCACCATGACAAAGACGGGAAAGCCCTTGCAGACCTGAAAGACGGCGACAATGTACAGAAATGTTTTGAATGTCATAATAAACCGGGTGAAATCAAAGGAAAGAATGCCAAGGACCTGAGCGACAGACAGAAACGGGAGTACCACGCCAATGCCCTGCATGACAACTGCATTGACTGCCATAAGGCATACAATAAAAAAAATAAGACCAAAGACGCACCCCAGACATGCAGCAAATGTCATCCCAAAACAAAGTAACAGAAAAAGCGCATAAACAACTGCGGGCAGCCCTGTATAACAGACTGCCCGTTTTTTTATGCCCGGAAATAATAATGCCAATTAAGAGTTAAAATTTTTATAAATTATATTGACAATCCGAATGAAGGGTTAAATCCGGTGCTGTAAAATCAGCCGCTTATGAAGTCAGTTCCGGAAGTCTGACTTTATAATACCCTGTTTTTACTTCATCCGAAGTTTCTGACTCTTCATTGGCATTATCTGAAAAAAACCGCTCAATTCAGGTTTCCGTCTGTGACTCCTTCAGATTCGGTACATTCATATTCGGAAATCGCCTAAGTGAAACAAAGCACCTGCAGTTTCGCATTTTTTTATCACCATATGATTTTATTTTTGCCGCGAAAAACACGGACCGCTACCGGAAAATGTTTATATCCTATTGTTTTTTTAAATATTTTTCGTGTATTTTGTGTGTTTCGCGGTTTCCTGTAAAAAAATGCAAAAGTACAGAAAGCACTAATATTGTATTGTAATGTAACGTAGTCTTTGAGAAAGGAGTGCGAAAATTATTTTTCGCCCGGGCTCCGAAGGAGCGCGGGCCAAAGACCGCTTCGCCCGGCTTTCGCACTTCGGGTTTTTCTGAATAATCTTGTTTTTACCGGGTTTAAAAATCGGTTTCAAAGGTTTTCGGATAGGTTCTTAATGTTGAATGTTTAATTATTACAGACTGTAACAGTTCTTTATTTTCATATTTCGTTGTGAGTCATGGCTCATGGCGGTTTATAAGACTTTCAGAATCCGGGCCGTCCGCAACGCATCTTTTTCCAAAGCGAATATAATCTCCAGAGCCTCTGCCGGGCGCACCGTCTTCCCCTCTGTCTTCCGCAGGCGGATTTCCACTTCGCGGGGGGAGATTCTTTCCAGCACGATCACCGCTTTTTTCAGATCAATATGACTGACTTTCCCTTTCCGGTTCCGTTTGCTCAAAAGGATTTCCGGCGAAGTTTCAAAATATGCAAATCCGCTTTCTGCAAACTCCCCATGGCCTGATGTTACCCGGTAAGAGACGATATCCTTTTTTTCCCGTGCAAAACGGGCCGCTGCAATCCGGCATCCGGTCACCCGCAGCCCTGCGGGAAGCTGCGCATTGAGCTGCTCCGGAATATCCTGCAGGGAAACAGATTCTGCCAGACGCATAAAAAAACTTTCTTCCATGCTTTCCATGCCCACCGGCAGAGGATCGTCAAAAGAGATTTTGGGCATGGGATGAAAGCCCCGGGAGTAGCAGATGGGAACAGCTGCCCGGCGGATGGCCCGCACAAAAATGCTGACCATTTCCAGATGGCCGAAAAAACGGGCCTTACCGGTTTTGGAAAAGAAAAGCTGCACTGGGAAAACTTCCGGATTTTCCCCGGGCATTTTCTTTTTTTCTGCAGGGAATTCCGGGAAATGCCCATGCACAATCGGCTGAATATGCTCAAAATCACAGACACCGCAGCCCCGGCAGTCCCCCTGCCTGCAGTCCTGGGTTTTTTCACCCTTCAGAGCTTTTTCCCATTCATCCCGCAGAAAATCCTTTTCCACCCCGATGTGAATGTGATCCCAGGGAAAAATTTCGGCCGGATCCCGTTCCCGGTGCAGCCGGAAATCCGTATTTATGCCGCATTCTTCCAAAGCCTCCTGCCAGAGATCGAAACGGAAATGATCGCTCCATCCGTCCAGACGGCATCCTTTTTCATAGGCCCGGATCAGCAGACGGGAAAAACTGCGATCCCCCCCGGCCCACAGACCTTCCATAAAACTGATTTCCGGATGCTGCCATTTGTACTGTACGCCCGGCATTTTCAGCATATCCCGGAGCCGGTTGATTTTTTCCCGGGATTCATCCGGGGATATCTGCGGGCACCACTGAAAGGGGGTATGGGATTTGGGAATAAAAGTGCCCACACTCACATTGATTCTGCCTTTGCGTCCCCCCGGGCCTTTGATTTTTTTCAACTCCCTTACCAGTCGGGCAATGGCTTCCACATCTGCGTCTTCCTCTGTGGGCAGTCCGATCATAAAATAGAGTTTGATGACCTGCCAGCCCGCGGCAAAAGCATCCCGCACCGTATCGAAAATATCCTGCTCACAGATATTTTTGTTAATAACATCACGCAGTCGCTGACTTCCTGCTTCGGGCGCAATGGTGAAGCCGGTTTTCCGTACCTTTTTGATCAGTTCCATCAGCTCCGGTGTCAGGGTTCCGGCCCGCAGGGATGGCATGGAAAGGGCTATATGCTCTGCTGTACACTGTTCTGTCATCCGGGCGATGAGTTCACGGATACAGCCGTAATCCCCGGTACTCAGGGAAAGCAGGGAAACATCTTCATAGCCGCTTGCTTTTACTGCCGATGCAAAAAGGTGTAATATGTTTTGGGGAGAACGTTCCCGTACCGGCCGGTAAATCATTCCGGCCTGACAGAAACGGCAGCCCCGCGTGCATCCCCTGGCCAGCTCCAGGCGAAGACGGTCATGCACGGGCCGGCCGAAAGGCAGCACAGGTGCGGGGGGAAAGGGCGCCTGATCCAAATCCGGCACAACAGCCCGTTTTACCAAAAAATAATCCGGGAAGCGGGGCAGCAGTGTCTGTATGCTGTTTTCACAGGAGGGAGTGAAAAAGGAGGGAATGTAGACCCCCCGGATCCCCGCCCATTTTTTAAAAAGGATTTCCCTGTCATCAGTGCCTCCTTCCTTCCATTTGATCCAGGTGTCGGCCATTTCCGAAATTACGGTTTCTCCGTCCCCTATCACAAGGGCATCAAAAAAATCCGCCACCGGTTCGGGATTGCAGGTGCATGGCCCGCCTGCGATCAGAAGGGGATGGGAATTGTCACGTTCTTTGGCCCGGAAGGGAATGCCCGCCAGATCCAGTATTGTAAGAATATTGGTATAATTCAGTTCATAGAGCAGGCTGAAACCGATGATGTCAAAATCGCTCAGAACAGTCTCCGATTCCAGGCTTTGCAGAGGAACACCGTTTTGGCGGAGTTCATTTTCCATATCCCGTCCCGGGGTGAAAACCCGCTCCGCGGCAATGTCATCCCGGCAGTTCAGAATATGGTAAAGGATCTGAATCCCGAAATGGGAAGTACCGATTTCATATACATCCGGAAAAGCCAGCAGCATGTGCAGTTTCACCTGCTCCGGATTTTTTTTGACACTGTTGATTTCCGTACCCAGGTAGGTCGAAGGTTTTTCCACCCGGGGCAGAATATCTTGCATATTTTTATGTTTCATGGTATCCGTATTTCATTTGTTAACAAATTAAAATTTCAGCAGATCGGAACAATTTTCAATAATGCACTGTCACAGCCGGATTTTAGGGTAAACGGATTCCGGTTTATAATTGCCCCGGCAATTTACCTTATGTTCAACCTAAATTTCAGCCGCGACAAAGCACCGGTACAGAACTTTGTAAATCCCCCGCCAGTGCTCCGTCAACATTAAAATGACGGGTGACATTATTGCAGGGGCGTATCGCATACGCCCGAAGCCGCTCATGGCGGGCGTATGCAATACGCCCCTGCGGTTTAAGCAGATGTTCCGGATATTCGTCATTTTCATGCTGACAGAGCAGTCGTGTCCCGAAACTGCAAAAGCCCGGTTTAATTGCCCGGCCATAAGTTTTTCCGGATAATAATTTCGGAACGTCCTGAAAATCAATGCAGATGACATTCTTTATACCGTTATACCGAAGAACCTGTAATACACCACTTTGTAAATACATGACCCCCTTCTCAAGATTGTAACATGCTGATTTTACATGACCAGCCAAAGTCATCAGGGGGGTCACGAACTTACAAAGTGGTGTAGTAACCTGATTACTTATTCCGGTTCCGGGCATAATCACATAAAAATACAGAGGTTCTGTTTTTTTAACCGAACTGAATCGTCCTTTGCCGTCTGAAATCCAATATAGCATCCGGGGAAAGAAACTGAAATACATTTTCTGAAAGGGGAAAAGAAAAATGCAGATTATGTCGGCAGAAATGCTTTCAGATATTGACAAATATCATAGTTTCACCTATACTGTACTATTCCAGATTATGAGATAAACACGATTCTGCAGGATGCGGAAATTCTGCTTTATATCCGAGGGATTCGGATTTGCTTACATATTCAAAAATTATCTGACAATGAATAAAAGGTCGGCAAAGAAAGGAGGGAAATGACTGATACAGGGCAAAGAGTATAGCACTCTGCGCCTTTTTTTTTGGGTTCATCATTTGTGCATCGAGTCCGAATGATTCATAATGTCGAAACATCCAGAGGAGGTATGAACATTGGCTTTTCAATTTTACAAAGAATCCTATTCCGGCGCGGTAAAAGAAGTCACGCTGGGAAAAACAAAAACCGTTACCGTCGGTGGTGAAACCTGTTATCCCTTCTATCAGTTTGAAGGGGAAATGCCGCATAAACCCAAAATCGCTATGGAAGTATGGGATATAAAACCCGATGACTGGGCAGAAGCGGTGGTGAAACCTTTTGAGGATGTCATTGATGACCCGGCGGCCTGGGCCAAAAAATGTGTGGAATACGGGGCGGACATGATCGCCCTGCAGCTCAGAAGCACCGATCCCAATGACAAAAATGCCAGCCCGGCGGATGCGGTTGCAACCGTGAAAAAAGTACTGGCGGCCGTGGATGTACCGCTTATCGTCTGGGGGACAGCCTCCCCGCAGAAAGATGAAGAGGTACTGAAAAAAATTGCAGAGGACTGCCAGGGGGAAAACCTGATTCTCGGCCCGGTGGAAGACAAAAACCACAAAGGTATCGGCGCGGCCGCCATGGGTTTCGGTCACTCCGTCATTTCTTCCTCCCCTATTGATGTCAACCTGGCCAAACAGGTCAATATTCTCCTGGAAAATCTGGGAATGCCCATGAACCGTGTGATTGTGGACCCCACCACCGGCGGTCTGGGGTACGGTCTGGAATACACCTTTTCGGTCATGGAACGGCTGAGAATGGCCGCCATGAACCAGGGCGATGACAAACTGCAGTATCCCCTCTACAATAATCTCGGCTTTGAGGTATGGAAGGCCAAAGAGGCAAAACAGAAACTGGAGGAGGCCCCTGCCCAGGGAGACCCGGAACGCCGCGGCATTCTGATGGAAGCTGTGGGAGCTGTTACCTACCTGACGGCCGGTGCGGATATTCTGATGATGCGTCATCCCGAGGCTGTCCGCATGGTACGGGCTTTTATTGATATGGCCGTTGACGGCGGTGCATGTCCGGATATTGCCCCCATTGCCAAAAAACTGGCGGATTCCGACATTGATTATGCATCCCTGGCCCCGGCCCCGGATCTGACCATTGAGGAAGAAAAAGCCAAAGCAGCCCCCAAAAAGGCAGCTCCCAAAGCCGCTGCCCCGGCTGCCCCCAAAGCAGAGGCCAAACCGGCTGCTGCCCCTGAGGCAAAGGCCGAACCGGCTGCCGCTCCGGCTGCTGCTCCCGCGGCCGCTGCTCCGGCAGATGAGGCTGCAATGAAAGCCAGAATCGAAGCCGAAATCCGGGCAAAAATGGAAGCCGAAGCCCAGGCCAAAGTAAATGCGGAAGCCGAAGCAAAAGCTGCAGAGGCCAAAAAGAAAGCCGAAGCCGAAGCAAAAGCTGCGGCAGAGGCCGAGGCCAAAGCCAAAGAAGAAGCCGAACTGATGAAAAAACTGGAAGCCGAAGCCAGTGTTATTCGGGAAGCAATGAACAGGTCCAGAGCAGAACGCCTGGCCGGTCTGGAAGATCAGAAAGCCAAGGAAGTCGGAGAAATGGCCAGGCTGACACCGGAAATGCTGACCAAGACCCACTTTGACAATGTGGTGGAATACATGAACTGGGCCAATACCAGACCCTAGTCAGTCCGGTCTGTGTTTTTCAGGTATAATCAGTCAAAGAGAAATATATACAGGATAAATCCTCAACGAAGGAGGAAAAGGATAAATGTCAAGACTAGTTGCATTCGCCGGAATTCAGGGCGGTTATAATATTGTATCCAAAGTGGAAGGTCGCCTGCAAAGAGCATTGGAGAGCTTTGATGCCACCACAAAGGTCGGTTTTCCCAATACGGCCTACTATCTTCCGGTTATCTACTCCCTGCTGGGTATCAAGGTGGAAAAACTGGAAGATATGCGGAAACCCCTGGAAGTTACCCGTCAGCTTCTGCCACCCCATATCAAAGGTTCCCATCATCTGCCTTACCTGGGCTCCCTGCTGGATGCGGGAATGGCCGCTCTGTTTGCTTTTGAAATTGACGAGGCCCTCCGTTATCTGGAAGAACCGGATTTTTATTTTGTTTCTGAAGAGACAGAACCGGAAAACGGGAAAATATGGCTGGGTGCTGCCGAAGATACCATTTTCAGAAAACGCGGCGTGGAATTTGTGGACGGTTCCGCTCCCGGATTTGCCGCCATCGTAGGCGCTGCACCGAACCCGGAAATTGCCAAAAAAATTATTGAAGAATACCAGAAACGCTCCATTTATGTATTCCTGGCCGCCAATCAGAACGGCACCACCATGTCCGAACAGCTTGTCGAAGCCGGTGTGGAAATCGGCTGGAATACCAAAATTGTTCCTTTCGGTCCGGATATTTCTTCGGCCATTTTCGCCCTGGGCTTTGCCAACCGTGTTGCCATGGCCTTCGGCGGTGTGCCGGCCGGTGATTACAAAAAAATCCTGATGTACAACAAAGACCGTGTATTTGCCTTTGTCAACGCACTGGGTGATGTCAATGCGGAATGGGCCGCAGCCGCAGCCGGCTGTGTCAACTGGGGCTTCCCCACCATCGCAGACACCGACATTCCGGAAATTCTGCCCACCGGTATCTGTACCTACGAACATGTTGTCGGCAACATCGGTCATGATGAAATCGTGGAAAAATCCATTGAAACCCGCGGTCTCAAAGTCCATGTGGCCCAGATTGACATTCCCTGCTCCTTTGGCCCTGCATATGAGGGCGAGCGTGTCCGCGGCAAAGACCTCTTTGCCCAGGCGGGCGGCGGCAAAACCCAGTGTACGGAGTACCTGGAAATAGCCGATATGAATGCCATTGATGACGGTAAGGTCACCGTAATCGGCAAAGACATTCCGGATATGAAAGAAGGGGATGTATTCCCCCTGGCCATCTTCCTGCAGGTGGCGGGCCGGGAATTCCAGAAAGACTTCGAACCCATCCTGGAACGGCAGATTCACCACCTCATCAACTATATCCAGGGTGTCATGCATGCCGGACAGCGGGATATCGCCTGGGTCCGCATCAGCAAAGCTGCTGTGGAAAAAGGTTTTACCCTGCAGGATCTCGGCAAAGTGCTGCACAACAAACTCCACGGCGATTTCTCTGCCATTCTGGACAAAATCGAGGTCACACTTTATACCGACCAGAAAGATGTGGATAAAATCACTGCCAAAGCCAGGGCCGCCTATAAATACAGAGATGAGCGCGTGGATCAGATGACGGACGAGGATGTGGAAACCTTCTATTCCTGTACCCTCTGCCAGTCTTTTGCCCCCAGTCATGTCTGCTCCGTCAGCCCCGAAAGAACCGGTCTCTGCGGCGCGTACAACTGGATGGACTGCAAGGCCGCCTATCAGATCAATCCCACCGGCCCCAACCAGCCCATTCAGAAAGGTGAGGTTCTGGATCCCAAACTGGGGCGGTTCAAAGGTGTGGATGAATTCGTTTCCAAGGCATCCCGCGGCGCTATTACCCATTACAACTTTTATTCCATGGTTCATGCGCCCATGACCACCTGCGGCTGCTGCGAATGTATTGCTGCCATGCTGCCGGCCTGTAACGGTGTGATGACAGTTAACCGGGAATACACCGGGGAAACCCCCTGCGGCATGAAGTTTACCACACTGGCCGGTGTGATGGGCGGCGGTGCTTCTTCTCCGGGCTTTGTGGGCCATTCCAAATACAACATTACCCAGCGCAAGTTCATTCTGGGCGACGGCGGTCTCCTCCGCATGGTATGGATGCCCAAAATGCTCAAAGAGGAACTCAGGGAACGCCTGGAAAAACGCGGGGCGGAAATGGGGATGCCGGATCTGATTGACAGAATCGCGGATGAAACCGTCGGTCTCACCGAGGAAGAAATTCTGCCCTTCCTCCAGGAAAAGAAACATCCGGCCCTGGAAATGGAACAGCTGGTCGGATAATTGGGGAATTCGGAGCGCATTGCTCCTTTATGAATCAATCCGTATCGGTGTCCGGATACCGGGTAATTTCCATATCCGGTATCCGCACCTGACTATATAGTAAGGAGACAAAGAATGGCATTAACCGGTATTCAGATTTTCAAACTCCTGCCGAAAACCAACTGTAAAGAGTGCGGTGTTCCCACCTGTCTGGCATTTGCCATGAACCTGGCATCGGGCAAGGCAGAATTGGACGCCTGCCCTTATGTATCTGATGAAGCACGGGAAAAACTGGCGGCTGCTTCCGCTCCCCCCATCCTGCCCGTGGAAATCGGAAAAGGGGTCCGTAAACGTGTGGTCGGCGGAGAAACCGTTCTCTACCGTCATGAAAAAACTTTCTTTAACGCCACAGCATTTGCTGCCACTGTTGCATCGGATATTGCCGATGCCGATCTGGAGAAAAAACTCAAAGGATGGAATGCCCTTCAGTATGAAAGGGTGGGCCTGAACCTGAGACCGGAACTGGTGGCAGTGAAGGATGTGAACGGCAATGCGGATGCCTTTGCCAAAGTTGCCAAAACCGTAGCCGAAACATCGGAATTCAATGTGATTCTCATGTCGGAAAAAGAAGACGTGATGAAAGCCGGTGTGGAAGCCTGCAAATTCAAAAGACCCGTCATCTGTGCTGCCACAGCGGACAATATTGATGCCTACGGCGCACTGGCAAAAGACAATGATCTGCCCATCGTGGTCAAAGCAGAATCCGTAGATGCCCTGCAGGCCTTAACCGGCAAACTGGTGGACATGGGGCATAAAAAGATTATCCTTGACTCCGGTGCCAGAGAAGTGAAACAGGCCATGGAAGATCAGGTGGCCATGAGACGTTCCGCCCTGAAAGACGGCAACCGCAGCCTGGGATTTCCCACCATTGTCTTCCCCTGTGAAATGGCCCCCAACCTGGATATGGAAACCCTGATTGCGGGTATGTTTGTGGCCAAATACGGGGCAGTTGTGGTACTCTCCGATTTCACAGGTGAAAGCATCTTCCCGCTGCTGCTGGAACGCCTTAATATCTATACCGATCCGCAGCGACCCATGACCGTGACCGAAGGTATCTATCCCATCGGCAACCCGGATGAAAATTCACCCGTAATGGTTACCACCAACTTTGCCCTGACCTATTTCATCGTCTGCGGTGAGATCGAAGGCAGCAAAGTACCGAGCTGGCTGCTCATCAAAGATGCCGAAGGTCTGTCTGTTCTCACTGCCTGGGCCGCCGGGAAATTCTCCGGCGATGATGTGGGCATGTTTGTGAAAAAATGCGGTATTGAAGACAAAATCAAACACAAAGAGCTCATCATCCCGGGGTATGCGGCAGCCATCGCAGGAGATGTGGAAGAGGAACTGCCCGGCTGGACCATTACGGTCGGTCCCAGAGAAGCGGCCCATATTCCCGCATTCCTGAAAGGCAAAGTCTGATAGCAGTCAATAGCAGACCGTTCTGATTCGACAATCCCCCTTTTCCCGAAAGGGAGGGGGGGATTTGAGCAGTATTTCCCCCTGTATATTTCTGATTCAGGGGAACTATTGTATTGTCAGGTGTATTGTCAGGTGTATTGTCAGGGTTAAAATGACGGGTATCCGGAACATCGGCGGAACCGCAGGGGGTGTGCGGCTTCGGGGCATATGCAGTAGGCCCTTGCAGGAATCAGTTCTCCCGTCATTTTCATGTTGACAGAACACTATTTTATTTTACGCATAACAGATGCGTTGAGGAGGAAAGTTTTTTATGGCTAAATTAAAAGATCATTTGCGTCCCCTGAATGAAGGTGAATTCTGGGTAATCGGAGAAAGTCTGAATGTCATCGGAAAAGAAATCGGACGGGCTTTCAAAGAACGCGATCCCAAACCCATTCAGCGGGAAGCACTGGTTCAGAAAGAAAAAGGCGTGGACCTGATTGATATCAACCTGGGACCGGCAAAAAAAGACGGTCACGAACTGATGCCCTGGGTGGTGGAAACGGTGCAGGAAGTGGTGGATGATATTCCTCTGGTACTGGACACCTCCAATATCGAAGCCATCCGGGCCGCTTTGCCCAAATGCAAACTGCCCCCCATGGTCAACTCCATCATGGTACGTCCGGCACGGTATGAAGCCATGATTCCCATGGCAGCGGAATTCGGTGCGGATTTCTGCGCGCTGATGTGGGGCCCCGAAGGTCTGCCCCGTGATGAAAACGAAAGAGCCGCACTGCTGGTGGAACTCATGACGGTTGCCAATGAAGCCGGTATTGAAAACGACCAGATGTGGGTGGACGGCATTGTAACACCCGTAAACATTCAGCAGCCCCAGGCCATTTCCCTGCTGAATTTTATGGATATGCTGCCGGAAATTATGCCGGGCGCACTGAGCACCTGCGGTGTTTCCAACATATCCAGCGGTATTCCGGATAACCTGCGCCATGTAATGAATATCACCTATACGGCCATGCTCTGCCATCACGGCATGAAATCCTTTATTGCAGACTGCAAAGACGACATCACGATGGATATGGCCCACGGCAAACGGAAAGACATTCTGGATGTGGTGAAAAAAGTCATGGACGGTGAATCTGTGGATATGGCCAGTCTTTCCCAGGAACTGCAGCATTATGTAAAATCCACCAACGTAATCCTCGGGAAAACCCTGTTCTCCGATTCCTGGCTGGAAGTATAATTTTTTCTGAACTAATTATGCGCAGCAGCATGAAACCCTGTCCGGACGGACAGGGTTTTTTTGTTTTCTGCAATGGGAAAGTTCCGTCCGTTCTGACCGTTCTGATCCTGCGGGGAACTTTATTCCGGGATAATAAGTGTATGATCGAGAAACAGAATCCTATCTTCCGGAACAGGGGTTTCTGATATGTCCGGCACATTTTCCTTTGTGATGGGCGGAATGCTGCCGTCTTCCCTGCTCCCTCTGGGAACAGTCCTGACAAGCTGATCCGGCGGCAGTTCTTTTCTTTTTTTCAGATGTGCCAGCATCAGATCCAGGGAATGTATCATATAATAATGGATGGGAACAAACAGGGAGGCAAAACCCGGCAGTATGTTGAATGCATCCATATGGTGGGCATTGAGAATCTCATAATAACGAAGACCGGAATTTTCCCCTTCCGTCATGCGGTTCAGCCCCAGATAGGGGCGGGAGCTGTGATTGGGGGGAAGGATGGCATCACTGCGCCCGTGGAAAATAATGACCGGAAGTCCCCGGAGATTTCCCGAAGCCCGCACCGCTGCGATTCCTTCCTGAATCCGTTCATACTGTATTTTTTCCTCCCCCTGCAGGGGATTTCCCTTTTCATCCTTTCCTGCTGCAAGTCTGCGCAGACGCATGGCCCCTTCCGAATTCATATCCTGCACCCCTGTTCCGGATACAGAATAGCGGTTCACCATAGGGCCGGATTCGGATTCATTATTGATGATTTCGATTTCTCCCAAAGGCAGCAGGGGGCGGGACAGTTTTGGATTCAGTCGGGCAAGCGTTTCCCACTGCTCTTCTGTCACCGGGCAGGGGGGCATGGGGGGGATGCCTGCGCTTTTGCAGAAGAATGCCGCCAGCTGCGCTTTGTTCAGGGGGGCCGGTCTGAGATCGTCCCCGTATCCGGCAAAACTGAAACCCGCCAGGTTATCTGCAGGACTGAACTGTCCGTAGGCATTGGCATAGGTCAGTGCAATGCTTTCAGAAACACAGAGATTGTAATGGGCAGGCTGAATCCGGTTCTGTTCTTCCAGTATTCCATAATCATTTATTATTTTCTGGGCTTCCTTTGCCTGATCTTCCGGAAGGGATGATGTCAGCAATCCTCTTTCTGCCAAAAAGCGGCACCGGTTTTTACACAGTTCCTCATCCAGCACATTCAGGGGGGCCGTATCCCGGAGTTCCGGAGAAAGATTGGCACAGGGCTGATAAAGACTGAGCAGGCTGTGGTAATCCAGAAGATTTCTGCTGTGATTGGGATATTTCCATATTTTATCCCCCTGCCGGATAATGAGTTTTTCCATGGGCCGGGGGCATATATTGGGTTCGGAGGCCACGACACCCCGGATCAGTCCTTTACTGTCCTGTTCGGCAGCACGGAGTACGGCACTTCCGCCGTTGGAAATTCCCGCGGCAATGACAGGGGTATTTTCCGGCCGGATGAGGGCTTTGTCCTCATTTTCCGGTTCTGCCCTGCCGAAGTTTTCCGGCAGATTCAGTATATAAAAGGCAAATGCAATGGCCTGCAGCACATTCTTTCCCCAGTCTTTTTCCGGATTCTGCCGGGAATGGGCATGTTTGACCGCGATGCGGAAAGGATATTTGTTCCGGAATTCTTCCGAATCCGCATCTGCCCTGAAGTGGGCATTCTGTCCCGCGGATGCGGCATCCTGCCTTTGGCCGCGGAGAATACTGACCGTATCCGAATGCAAATCGTGTATACCTGTTCCCGTGCCTTTGTCCGTATATGCCACGGCAAAACCGCGCCTGAGGGCCCATTCCCCCACCACGCCGACGGCCCCGTATATGCCCCGTGAACCCGAAGAGGCCGTTGCAATGATGCAGGGATTTTCCGGATCAAAATTTTCCGGAATCTGAAGCATCAGTGTTACATTCTGCTGTCCCCGGCCTTCATCGGCAAAAGCCAGATATTCTTTTCCGGCAATTTTTCCCTCATCTTTTCGAAAAGAACCGTCCGGATTTACGCCCGGCCCGAAAAACAGACCGTAGCCTCCGCCCTGCGACATATCCATCAGTCCCCGGTAGTCATAATAAATGGCAGCGGAACGCAGTTCCGCCCCATGGGGATTATCCGCATCCGAAAAAGCAGGTTCTTTTGCAGTCATCAGACCGCTTTTACCGAAACCGCCGGTCAGCAGATCATCTTTAATGCCGTCAAATATACTTGTATGAATCTCACTCTGGATAAATTCAGGTTTCGGGATCATGGGCACTCCGTTTTTTATATCAGTAACCTGCTTGTACACAATGTCATTGACGTAAGACTCCCCTTCCGCCGGGGTCTTTCCCTTTGCCTCTCCTTTGCTGTTTTCTTTTCAGGAAATGATCTGGGTGGTCTGTCAAATACATTTTTTACCCTTTTCAAAAGTCCGGCACTCCTCCGCAGCTTTTCTGAGTGTGCAGAAATATATTTGACAGTCCGCTTATGCTTTTCACGCTTCCCTAAGATTGTCCGAACCCCTTTACAGACAGTTTTCATCCCGGTATTCCTGAAAAACCGCCATTTGTTCCGGTGTCAGGATTTTTTCCAGTTCATCCGTCAGTTCCGGGGCGCATTTCCACCATTCCCGGCAGAAACTTTTTTTCTCTCCGCAATCTCGGTCCCTGTAAGAATGCGGCCTTTTATCCCAGAAATCTGCCAAAAAGGGGCGCAGTTTTTCCGTCTGGTCCGCGCGCAGGTCCAGCCGGTGCTGCAGACGGGAGAGTATTTTCTCCGGATATCCTCTCCGGCGGGGCATATCTTTGTGACGTTTTCCCCTGTGATGCATCCATCTTTTCTGCATCCTTTCCTGTATCCGATCCATCTCTTTCTGCTGTGCCGGATTCAGCACGGATTTAATTGACAGAATATGACGGTTGACAATTTCTTCCGCATCGGGCCGGTTTTTCTCCATAAAGGTGTTCAGTTCTTCCCGCAGTGCTTCGGCATTTTTATTTACAGCAGTTTTTTGTTCCGGACTCAAATCCAGTTCTCTTTCCAGTTTTCCGATAAATCTGGGAATCAGCATTCCGGGCGGCCCCTGTATCATCTTCAGAAATCTTTCTTTCATAAAGATATAGGTTCCCAGAGAACCGAACATTCCCCCAAGAAGAAAAATCAGGAGAATACCTGCCATGATTTTATATTTATTCATTATAATCAATTCTGTAAATGTTCATGCAATTATTTTCGGGGGTAGGGCTTTCGGAAATTTCCCCTGCGTCCTTTCCTTATTATCCTGCATTATTCACAAATTTTACCAGGAACACGGTATCTCATTGATAAATAGATGGATTCATAAAAATGACAAAAAAACTCTGTTTTTTGACAATTCCTGAATTTACAGCAGAAACTGTGTTTATGAATCATTCAGGTTATAAAATCCCGAAGGTCTGCACCATGCCGAACCCCAAAGGATCTTTCATAAAAAGCTGGGCCATTTCGTATTCCGCCTGAAAATCTGCCCGGAATGTGTACAAAGACAGAATCAGCAGCAAAACACAGGCGGTTGCGGCAAAACGCCAGACAAAGCGGTTGAAAACTGCCAGGTCTCCGGTTTCTGAATGAATCGCTTTTGAAAGACGGATCCGCCGCATGGTCTCGTTTTGCCATCCATCCGGAATTTTAAAAAAATCTTTCTGCCTCCGGGCAGCGGCCAGCAGTTTCAGGATTTCTGTTTCTCTGTTTTTCATGTATCTGCATCCTTAATTTATACATTGCCATGGAAATGGACTGTCAGCAGTTTTTTCAGTTTATTCCGTGCACGAAAGGATCGGACTTTTACATTGGCAACGCTCCAGCCCAGCATCCCCGCGGCTTCTTTTCCGGAAAGACCCTCCAGATGCACCAGTTCCAGCACCATGCGCTCTTCGGCAGAGAGATGCGCCAATGCCCAGTCCAGCAGTTCTCCGGCTTCTTTTTTCTGCGCGGCCTCTTCATAATTCTGCCCGGCTGTTTCGGAAAGGAGCCTTTCAATCCGCTCCTGCTGTGCCTCGCTCAGTGTGCTGAAAAGCACTTCCCGCTTTTTGTACTTTTCCCGCCAGTAATCATAGCAGCTTCGCACTGCTATGGCCGCGAGCCAGTTTTTAAAAGAAGATTTTTTTTTAAATTGCGGCAGAGACTCATAGGCCCGGATAAAAATATCCTGCACCTTTTCTTCCGCATCATCCGGTGGCAGATGCCGCCGGACAATGTGCAGGACAAGGGATTCATATCTGTGAAGCAGCAGCTCGAATGCATTCACATCCCCCGCGATCACTTTTTCAATAATGGCAGGATCATCGGAAGAAACGGCGGATTGCGTGTGAGACATTTTTTTAATAAAATAAGGATAATGCAGGGGGAACCCCTGCATTATCCGAATACTGTTTATCCGAAAGGGAATCAGGAATCCAGACCGTCCGGCCAGGTTTGCAGGCATTCGGTTTTTCTTTCAAAACGGTTTTTCATTCTTTCCGTCCGCAGTGCCTGCTGTT
Source organism: Desulfobacteraceae bacterium (assembly GCA_011390755.1). Lineage (GTDB taxonomy): Bacteria > Desulfobacterota > Desulfobacteria > Desulfobacterales > Desulfococcaceae > JAABRU01. Next base: position 123,878 of record JAABRU010000001.1, read on the forward strand.
CAGCCAGCGCGCTTTTCTGTTCGTCCGTAAGAATCTGTTTGATCTCATTCATGATTTTTACCCGGAGTATCATCGCATTCTCCCTGGCACCGGATACAGCCTGAAAAGCGTTTCTCAGGTCTGTCTCACCGGGATTTTCTCCATGAATCACAGTAGCCAGGGCTGTCTGTGCAGTATATACCGCCTGCCTGTTTGTATCCAGCTCTTCCCTGTGTGTATTGAGAATATCCCGGACTTTGCCTTCCTGTTCCGCGGTGAGATTCAGACCGGCAAGAAAACGGAGTCCCATTCCCATACCGCCGTGGAATCCCTTTCCGCCCCCGTGCCGGCCTTTGCCGCCATGAAAACCTTTTCCGCCGCCGGGGCCGTCACAGTAGCCCTGTCCCGTACCTCTGTAATTCTGTGCGGATGCCATAAATACACCGCCAAAGATCATCAGTGTCGCCAGTGCTGCAATTACAAGATGTTTTACTTTCATTTTTTTCTCCTTTGTCTGATGTTTTGCGTTCATGCAGATTTTCCGAAAATCTTTGCATGTGCTTTCATAAGGTTTAGTCGGAGAAAAGGAAAAAAGGTTACAAAAAAAATGCTGCTTGCCTTTTCTTTTTTTTCCATTTATTATTTTTTTGTACTGGATTACCGTATTTTTCAATTATATAAATGCAGAAAGCATGAGGCATGAAAACAGAACACTGCCAAAATGCCTTTGCAGTCAGTTCTCAGTATTCACGAATATCCATGAAAGGACAGCAATGTATTACTGTTATCAGGACAGTCCGGCCGGAAAACTCCTGCTTGCCGGAAACCGTCAGGGGCTGCATCTGATCTGCTTTCCCGGAAGCAGAAAGATGCCGGAAAAAAAATGGATAATACAGGAGGCCTGGGAAGAGAATCCCCGTTCCCTGAAAGAAGTTACAAAACAGCTGAATGCCTATTTTTCCGGAAAACTGAAAAAATTTTCCCTGCGGCTCTGTCTGCATGTCACACCTTTTCAGAAAAAAGTACTGACAGCATTACAGCAGATTCCTTACGGGGAAACGCTTTCCTACGGAGAACTGGCCTGTAAAATCGGAAAGCCCGGAGCCGCAAGGGCAGTAGGACAGGCAAATGCCCGAAATCCCATTCCCATTGTCATCCCCTGCCACCGCGTCATCGGCAGCAGCGGAAATCTGACCGGTTTCGGAGGGGGGCTGTCCCTCAAGCAGAAACTGCTGGATATGGAGCAGCAGAACAGAAGGGGATGACTGCCCTGTATGGCTGAAGACACTGATTTTTGTTCCTGCATTTTGATTCTTGTCAAATCCCCTGCCATCTGTTAATAAAACCGTATGGAATATCATCATGAGAAACCCTATTTGATTCTGGCATCCCAGTCCCCGCGGCGAAAGTATCTTTTGGAGCAGGCCGGTTTGTCTTTTACGGTGATTCCCGGCAGTTTTGACGAGGATTCTGTAAAACTGACACAGCCGGAGGAATATGTAAAAATACTGGCCAGGGCCAAGGCCGGGGAGATATCCGAATTATATCCCGACAGTTGGGTCATCGGGGCAGACACCATTGTGAGCATTGCCGGAATGATTCTGGGCAAACCCGCATCCCCGGAACAGGCCGGGGAAATGCTCCGGAAACTCAGCGGTCAGACCCATCAGGTTTTTACCGGATATGCTGTATGCTGCAAATCCGGGGGGAAAATGATTTCGGATGCTGTCCGGACCGATGTGCATTTTAAAAAACTGAGTGAAGCCGAGATTGCATGGTATATTCAGAGCAAAGAGCCTTTTGACAAGGCCGGGGCCTATGCCATACAGGGGCTGGGCACTTTTCTGGTCAGAAGTATCAGCGGTTCCTATACCAATGTGGTGGGGCTGCCGGTTTGTGAAATCATTGAAATTCTGATTCGGGAAAAAATTCTGGGGCTGCGGAAAGAAGGCGGGGCAGTGTATGAACCGCTGGGGGGCAATACGGAGATATGAAAAAAATACTGGTGCATATGTGCTGCGCGCCCTGCTCGGTATATCCGGTCCGGCAGCTGGAAAAAGAAAATTTCCATATAATGGGATTTTTTTATAAAAACAATATCCATCCCTACAGTGAATGCCTGAAACGGCAGGAAAGTCTGGAAATATATGCACAGACGGCCGGTTTCCGTGTGATTTGGCAGGAAGGGTACGAACCGGAAACTTTTTTGCGCAGTGTGGTTTTCCGGGAAGACCAGCGGTGCATATACTGTTATCATGACCGTCTGAAAAGTACCGCGCTCATGGCCAGACGGGGAAAATTTGATTATTTTACAACGACATTATTATACAGCAGATTCCAGAATCATGCCCTGATTTGCGATATTGCCCGGTCTTTGGAAAAATCCGCAGGTATTCCCTTTTATTATCAGGATTTCCGGGAGGGCTGGAAAGAAGGCATTGCACTTTCCAAAGAAATGAATCTTTACCGGCAGCAGTACTGCGGCTGTATTTACAGCGAGAAAAAAAGATTTTTTAAAGAACAGAAATCCTGAAATTCCGGCAGGAAAAATTCTGTCAGAAATCCGATGTTCCCGCATCTTTTATCGGTAGTGGGTTAAATCCCTTGATTCAAATCCCCCTCCCCTGCCCCTCCCTCAGGGGAGGGGAGACCTTATCAACGGATTTGGACCACTGCCCTTTTATCTTTTATCCCCCAAAAACAGACGTAGGCGATGTTCGGCAATTTCATATATTTCATTATTATTCTTCTGATTTATACAACCTACCAGCCTTCGGAGCAGCCCTGTTTTTCTCTGTCCGAATCCCTGAAACTGTTTGCTTTTTTTTCCCTCATCTATTCCCTTTTTACCTATGTACAGTTCCGGATTTTGGAAAGAAAGGTGCTGACAGATGTTTTTAGCCGCCTGGATCTGCAGTTCAACCGGCTCCAGACCCGCCAGTCTGTAATAGCAGTTATTCTCTTCATCCTGAATATTTACCTGCTGAATCTGCCGGATTATATGGCAGAAATTCCCTTTCTCCGGGCTTTGCCGACGATCCGCGCGGTTTTTTTTCTGCTGATTTTTATATTCTATCTTTCTGTTATCTGGTTCTGCGCGCATACGGTATACCGGAAGCTGTATTCCAGCACTATTTCCCGGAATTCATATATTTTTTCCAATATTTCCTTTGCCGTTCCTGTTCTGCTTCCCTGGCTGATGCTGTCCGGTATTCAGGACATCATCGGTCTGCTGCCTTTTGAAAAACTCAAACAGTTTCTGGAAAGCACAGAAGGTGAAATTCTGTATTTCCTTGTTTTTCTTTTTGCCGTTGCCCTGACCGGGCCCTATCTGATTCAGAAATTCTGGGGCTGCCGACCTCTGGAACAGGGGTATATGCGCAGCCGCATCGAAGCCCTGTGCAGATATGCCGGTCTGGAATATGCCGATATTCTGTACTGGCCCGTATTTGAGGGGCGTATGATTACCGCCGGTGTAATGGGACTGGTAAAAAAATTCCGCTATATTCTGGTCACACAGGCTCTGCTGGATGTTCTCCGGCCCGAGGAAATTGATGCGGTGATCGCCCATGAAATCGGCCATGTCAAGCGGCGGCATCTGCTTTTTTATCTCTTCTTTTTTGTCGGATATATGCTGATTTCCTATGCCACTTTTGATCTGATTCTTTATTTTATTATTTACACAGAACCGCTTTACCGCATTGTCATTCAGTCGGGTATCAGCCGGATTTCAGTCACCTCTGCCATATTCACCGTCAGCACACTTGCGATTTTTCTGATTTATTTCCGCTATATTTTCGGTTATTTCATGCGCAATTTTGAACGGCAGGCCGACTGCTATGTCTACCGTATTTTTGATTCTGCCCGTCCCCTGATCCGCACCTTTGAAAAAATTACCTATACCAGCGGGCAGTCCGCGGATAAACCCAACTGGCATCATTTCAGTATTGCAGAACGAATTGCCTATATTATGAAATGTGAAAACGATCGTTCCTGGATATACCGGCAGGATCGGAAAATCCGCAGAAGCATTGCTGTGTATCTTGCCGGAATTATTATGATAGGCTTTTTCGGTTATTCTCTGAATTTCGGAGAAACCGGAAAAAAAATCTCTGCTGATTTTTTTGCGCATATTCTGGAGCGGGAAATTGCAAAAAAACCCGATGATCCGGAACTTTACAGCCTGCTGGGAGATTTGTATTACAGCAGAAAGGAATATGAAAAAACCATTGCGGCCTACAGCCGATCTTTGGATTTAAAAGGGGACAGTCCCCAGGCGCTCAATAATCTGGCCTGGTTATATGCCACCTGTGAAAACAGTTCCTTCCGGAATAAAGAAAAAGCCCTGCAGATGGCCCTGCGTGCGGCAGAAATTTCGGATGCGGCCCATGTGCTGGACACACTGGCGGAAAGTTATTATGTAAACGGAATGTATGCAGAGGCGGTTAAAACGGAGGAGCGCGCGCTGGAACGGGCAGGAAACAACCGGGTTCTCTATGAAAATCAGCTGAAAAAGTTTAAAAGGGCGGCAAAGCGGATTAACTGATACAGACCTTTCTTACCTGCATCATGTCGGTGTAACCGGCCATTACTTTGGCAATACCGTCCTGTTTCAGGGTCCGCATTCCGTCCATGAGGGCCTGATCAAACATTTCCGCTACCCGGGCCTCGGTCTGAATCAGCCGTTTGATTTCATCCGTACCGATCATGAGCTCGTGTATCCCCATCCTGCCCCTGTAACCGGTATTATTGCATTTGGGGCAGCCTTTGGGTTTGTACAGAACCAGATCCTTGTTATAGGGATATTTTTCCGCCCAGTCCTTTTCATAATGATCCTGACCGTATTCCCGTACCAGATCCTGATATTCCTCTTCCGGCGGATTGTATTCTTCTTTACAGTCTTTGCAGAGGGTCCGCACCAGACGCTGGGCCAGAATGCCCAGCACCGCATCGGCAAAGTTGAAAGGATCCATGCCCATATCCAGAAGACGGACAACACTTTCGGGGGCACTGTTGGTATGCAGGGTGGAAAAAACCAGATGGCCGGTCAGAGAGGCTTCAATACCGATGGATGTGGTTTCCTTATCCCGCATTTCACCGACCATAATTACATCCGGGTCCGCACGGAGAAAGGCGCGCATGGCTGTGGCAAAGTTAAAACCGATCTTGGGGTGTACCTGCACCTGCCGCAGCCCTTTCTGGGTAATTTCCACGGGGTCTTCGGCCGTCCATATCTTGGTTTCGGTTTTGTTGATATAGGCCAGGGCCGAATGCAGGGTTGTGGTTTTTCCCGAACCCGTAGGCCCGCACACGAAAATAATGCCGTAGGGCTGTGTAATAATATCAATAAATTCTTTATAGTTACGCTCTGAAAATCCCATTTTCGACAGGGGGATGGGTTCCCCTGCTGCCAGAATACGCATGACAATGTCTTCCATGCCGCCCTGGGTGGGAATGGTCGCCACACGGAGTTCGATATCCAGTCCGCCGTATTTTTTGAACTGTATTTTTCCGTCCTGGGGCAGGCGGCGTTCCGCAATGTCCAGGCCGGACATAATTTTAATACGGGATACCACAGCGTTTTTGTAATTATAGGGAATGGTCTGATAGACGGCACATGCCCCGTCAATACGGATACGTACCAGGGTATTCTGTTTTCCGGGATAAGGTTCGATATGTATATCCGAGGCATTGCGTGCAAAAGAATCCAGAATAATCTTGTTCACCAGTTTTACAACAGCGCTGTCCGAATCAGTGACATCCTCCATTTCATCTTCGATTTCTTCCGCTTCGGCCTGCAACTGCTGGAGGATTTCATCAATATTGGTCTGTTCTTTTTCATCCATGGTGAAATGGTTGATATATTCCAGAATATCATCTTTCAGGGCCACGGAAAAATCCAGGGGATTTCGGGGAAAAAGAGATTTGATCAGATCAATTTTTTGCAGATTGTGGGGATCATCCACCAGAATCATGATTTTATCCCCTTCATTTTTCAGGGGAACCCAAAGATTTTTCTTGAGAAAGGGAACTTTGAGTTTTTTCAGCAGATCTCCCGGAATCGGGGTCGTATTGTCAAATACAACCCCCGGCACTTCATAGTATTTGGCCAAAGATTCCACAATGTCGGTTTTGGGAATCTTCAGGTTGGACATGAGATAGTTTTCTATGGGTTCATTTCTCTTTTTGGCCTCGGTGATGGCATTCTGAAGTTCTTTTTGCGTAAGCAGATGTTTTTGAAGAAGATAGCTGAATTTATTACCTGCCTGACGGGCCGCACGTTTCTGGTTATACATGGCAATACCCAGGGTTTTTGCCAGTTCCCGCACGGAGTGTTCGTCACGCTTGGAATAAGAGTTTCCGTTTTTCCGGTTAATCAGCTGGATTGCTCCCAGAAGATATTTGTGGAAAAAAATCGGACAGGCCAGTATCTGCTTGGTGGTAAAACCTGTTTTTTTGTCCCATGTATTGTCAAATTTCAGATCCGGGCCGACCTTCTTTAATTCATTTTCATCATAAACATTCGGAATATTAATTATTTTTTGTTTATATGCCGCATATCCGGCAATACTGTTGGTAGAAACAGGAATCCGGATTTCACCGACATTATTGCCGGTTGTCAAACGTGAAACCAGCTCCCGTTTTACTCCGTCAATAACATATATTGTAATTCTTTCGGATTCAAAGAGTTCCGCAATTTCCGTTTTCAGACTGCCCAGCACATCTTCCAGATTATGGGCCGCCTGAATCTTGTTGCTGATCTGCTGAAATTTGATCCGGAAGGCGACATCCGGACTGACTTTTCCTTTTGCCGCTTTGGCTGCCGCCCCTTTTACCGTGAGATGATCGGCGGTTTTGGTTTCCACCTTCAGATGGCTGACAGGGGCCTGGGCTTTCAAATGGGTCTCTTTGGGTGCATTAGATTTTTTTATCATTTTTTAATGCAGTCACCTTATGCAGATTTTCGGAAAGATTGATTTCGGTCCGGATTTTTCCGGGACATATTAGGCGATTTCCAAATATGAAGATACCATGTCTGAAGGAGTCACAAACTGACAGTCTGTAACTGAATTTTCAGAAGCAGACACTGCCGGACTTTCAGTCCGGCACTCCATTGGTATTTTCTTTTCAGATAATAGCCTTATGGCAAAAGCACAGCTTTTGTGAAACACAATTACCGAATATCTGTGTAAACGGTTTTTTATTATTCCGGGTCCGATACATCTGTTGTGTTTTCAGACCCGCGGACATTTTCGTAAATTTTTTTACTTCCGCCACCGATCAGAAGAATTCCGATGAGATACAGACTGAAATGGGCAAACAGGGAACCGAAGCCGGAGGCAAGAGATTCGTATTCCTTCTGTATCTGTGCCATTTTTCCGGGGATGGCAAAAAACATCCCGATGCCGAAAAGTATAAGCAGGCACCCCCATACAATCTGAAACATCTGTCTGCTGTTATTCATTTATTATCGTCCGGGAAATCCGTTCAGTATTATAAATATGGTCAGCATTCTGCCGGACGGCAGTTCCGCTGTTCCGACCTGTATCCGTTTTGTCCAAAATTATAAACTGATTTATATGACGGTGTCAAATAATTAACAACATAAATAATGATGAATATGTAAAAAGTTCAAGATGAAGACTGTAAACTGTAATGTAAGACCCCTGCTGAGAAAATATTTTAATAGCTGAATATATTCAGAATACGGGTTCGGACTCCGTCCGTTCCGGCCGGACTGTCAGTAGCAGAATTTCCTCTGAACCCAGGGCAGTCATGGCAGAAAACCGGAAGAGACCGGTTTTCCCAAAGGGTATGGTACTGCATTGTTTCACTTACAATTGTGCGTGTATTTCGGAGCAGAACATCCGAATGCCGGGTTACGCTTCGCCAGCCCGATTTGCAGTTATAAATGAAACAGAGCAGTACATTGCAACTTTAAACCAATTTAATACACGGATTTTATCAAAGCCGAATTTTGTAAAAATGGCTTTTTGCATAACCTTCAAATCAATGTCATTGACGTAAGGCGGAAAGAATCTGTCCGGAGTCCCGAACTGAAAGTTTGGGACGCTGAAATAATTCACAAAAATACTGCCGGACTTTCCGTTTGGCACTCCCTAATTTTCTAAAGTCAGTGACACTGACCTTCAAATAATAAGAAAAATAAGACAGGCTCCGGTTCAGACATGGGAAGATGCGGTATTTTTTTCTTTTACCCTTACATGCAGGGGAACCCCCAGGTTTTCCCGGAGCTGTTCACCAATCTGACGGATCCGCATTTCGATTTCCTTGATTTCATCAGAAAAAATCCGCTCATCCGCATGAATCATAATTTCCAGATAATTTTTTTCTCCGAAGCGGGAAATCACTCTGTATGCAAAATCCGGGGTAAAACCCAGTGTCCGCTCCAAAGAAAGACATATCTGATTCTGATGCACTTTGACACCGTTTACATTCAGAATATCATCGGTGCGGGTGGCAAACCAGTCCATCTGTACCAGGGAAGAACCGCAGCTGCACGGCTCTTTCCGCAGGCGGGCACATTCTCCGGTTCTGAATCGGATAAGGGGAAAGGCGCGTGTCATCAGGGATGTCAGCACCAGTTCGCCGCGTTCCCCTTTCGGGAGCGGTTCCCCGCTTTGGGAATCAATGATTTCCGGAAGAAAAAAATCCTCACTGATATGCAGTCCTTCATGCACAGGGCATTCAAAAGCAATGGCCGGGCCCGGAACTTCACTGAGCCCGTAATGCATCCAGACACGGACGTGCAGCTGCTGTTCCAGACGCTCCCGGAGTTCTTTCGTCAGGGGCTCTCCCACCAGAATCAGATGCTGCAGGTTCAGGGAAATGGGATTCAGGTCACTGCGGAACATCCGGTCGGTCAGCTGTGCGGCTTCGGAAGGGGTTGTCACCAGTACGGTGGTTTTATAATCCCGCAGTATCATCAGCTGTTTTTCCGGCGACAGGGGCGTATTGGGAATGACACCGATGCCCATGGATTCGGCTCCGTCTTTATAATCCCGTCCCCAGTTGGCCAGACCCGGATCCAGACTGATTTGCAGAATATCATGGGAAGAAATCCCCGCGGCCCGCAGGGATCGGGCCGTCATTTCCTGCCAGATTCCCAAATCCTGGCGGGTATATCCGGTGACAGTCGGTTTCAGGCCGGTTCCGGGAGCCGTATGAATCCGGACAATATCCCGCAGCGGGACGGCAAAAAGACCGTAAGGATAATGGTCGGCCAGATCTTTGCGATCCATAAACGGGAACCGGGAAATATCATCCCTTTTTTCCAGGACAGCGGGATCTTTTCCCGTCTGTGCCGCCAGAAGATTCTGGCGGTTGCGGTGAAAGGGGACATTCCGGTATGCCCGGTTCAGGGTGCTTTGCAGGCGTTCCAGCTGCAGCTGTTTCAGTTCTTCTTTTGCAGGATGCGGCATTTACTCCCTCCCGTCATAAAATTCTTCATAATCTTTGCCCAGATAGGCCCGTTTGACTTCCACATCCGAAAGCAGGTCCCGGGCAGGTCCCTGCAGAACAATTTTTCCGGTTTCCAGTACATAGGCCCGGTCTGCAATTTTCAGCGCGGCCTGTGCATTCTGTTCCACCAGCAGAATGGTCAGCCCCTGCTGTTTGAGCAGCAGGAGTGTGTCCAGTATTTTTTCCACCATCAGGGGGGCCAGCCCCATGGAAGGCTCATCCAAAGCCAGCAGGCGGGGGTGTGACATCAAAGCCCGGCCGATGGCCAGCATCTGCTGTTCTCCGCCGGAGAGCGTACCGGCCGGCTGTGCCGCTCTTTCCGCAAGTATGGGAAAGAGTTCTTTTACCATTTCCAGGTCTTCTGCGATTTGTGTATGCTTCTTCTGCCGGAAGCGGGTATAGGCACCCAGTTTCAGATTATCCGTCACACTGAGGGGCGGAAACACCAGGCGGCCTTCGGGAACCAGACTGATGCCTTTTTTCACAATACGGGGCGGATCGGCTCCTTTCAGGCTTTCCTCCTCAAAGAGAATCTCCCCTTTCCAGGTCGGGAGAATTCCGCAGATGGCTTCCAGCAGGGTGCTTTTACCGGAACCGTTTGCCCCGATAAGGGTGATGAGTTCCCCCTGCCGGACGGAAAGACTGATCCCTTTGATGGCCATTATTCTGCCGTAATAGCATTTGAGATTTGTAACACGCAGCATTTTATTTGCTTTTCCCCAGATATGCGGACATGACGGCTTCATCCGACTGGATTTCCCGCGGTGTACCCCGGGCCAGTATGCACCCGCGGTCCAGTACCAGGATATTGTCCGATATTTTCATGGTCAGACTCATATCATGCTCCACCAGCACAAGCGTAATTCCCAAATCCCGTATTTTTCCCAGCAGTTCCCCCAGCTGACGGGTTTCCACCGCATTGAGACCGGCTGCCGGTTCATCCAGCAGAAGCAGCAGGGGATCCGATGCCAGTGCCCTGGCAATTTCCAGCAGACGCTGCCAGCCGAAAGGAAGATCACTGCTTTTTTTCCCGGATTCTTTTTCCAGGCCGACAAATGCCAGCAGCTCTTCTGCCCTGTCCCGAATCATTTTTTCTTCCCGCAGCACTTTGGGGATGCGGCTTACCGCTCCCCAGAAACCGCTTCGGGTCCGGACATGGCAGCCCACCATGACATTCTCGATAACCGTCATGCTTTCAAAGAGTTCCACGTTCTGAAAGGTTCTGGCAATTCCCATTTTCACAATCTGATGCAGTTTTTTCCCCCGGATTTCTTTTCCCAGAAAGGAAATACTGCCGCTGTCCGGCAAATATGCCCCGGTGATGACATTGAAAAGTGTGGTTTTTCCGGCACCGTTGGGGCCGATCAGCCCCTGCACAATACCTTTGGGCACTTCAAAACTGATGTCACTGAGGGCTTTGAGACCGCCGAAGGATTTGGATACCGCCGCGGTTTTCAGCAGAGGGGAATATTCCGGTTCAGCAGAATCAGTTATCATGTCCCTTCCCTGTGCCTTCCCCTGCTTTTTCATAAAGGTCAAGAAGTCCGCGGGTCAGTCCCCGGGGCAAAAGGATCATTACAATCATCATAATCAGGCCGTAGACAATCATTTCAAAATCCGCAAAGGCATGAAGCCATTCAGGTAAAAGGGTCAGCAGGGCGGCCCCCAGCAGCGCGCCCCATATACTGGCCATTCCGCCGATGACCACCATGGTTACCATGCGGACGGAGGCCAGGAAATCAAAGGTGCCGGGGCTGATGAAACTGATATAATGGGCATAAAGAAATCCGGCCAGCGCACCTACAGCCGCGCTGAAGACAAATATCTGCAGTTTCAGGTGCATGGTATTGATCCCCACGGCCATGGCCGCTTTTTCACTGTCATGAATGGCCCGGAGTGCCCGTCCCATGCGGGACTGAATCATGCGTCCGCAGACAATGAGGTTTATCAGTACCACGGCCCAGACCAGGAAGAAATAATTCCGGGCAGAAGAAAAGCTGATAAACCCTGCCTCCAAAGAAGGAATTCCGACAAAACCGGAGGCTCCGCCCGTAAGTGATGTCCATTCCCGGAAAATGATAAAGGCTATCATGCCGAAGCCCAAAGTTCCCATGCCCAGATAATATCCGGACAGTTTCAACGTCGGCAGTCCCACCAGAAAGGCCACTGTCACGGCCAGGAGAATGGCACAGGGCAGGGAAAGCCAGGGGGAGAACTGGTAATTTACGGTCAGAATGGCCGTTGTATAGGCCCCGATACCGTAAAAAGCTCCGTGTCCCAAAGAAATCTGACCGGCATACCCCATGAGCATATTCAGCCCCAGGGCCAGCAGTGTATTGATACCGATAAATGTGAGCACCTGAAGGTAATAATAATTTTCAACAAAATAACCGATCAGCAGAACTGCAGTCACAAAAAAGCCGTAAATAAGTATTTTAGGAATAGACATCTTCAGTATATTCTTCTGATTGATCTGATTCTGAATTTATTTTTCTGATAAACCACCATGACCGCAGGGGCACAACGAAGCATGAAAGTCACCGGTAATATGCAAAAAAACGCTTCGCTTATTTTTTGCACTCCGGAGACTTTCATATAAACCGCCATGAATTGCATTCACAACGAAACATGAAAATGCACCGCAGAGACGCACACCGTGCGTCTCTACAGGAGACTTTCATATAAACACAAAAGCAGTTTTTAATCTTTTCTGAATATTTTTCAATTATCTCAGCAACGACCTGCTTTTTTTCTTCCCTTCCGGCATCTTCCGGGCGTAACAGCAAAACACCGGGATTCTCTCCGGTTTTATCAGATGCCGAATGATAGACAAGTTCTCCGAAATCTTTATCCATTGTAATGACCATCCGCTTTTCGGAAAATGCAATCTCCAGGATTTCTTCATCTTCCATATGCGGATTTATGCTTCTGACAGTTTTGGTGTCATATCCCTTATGACTCAGATGTTCCTCTGCATTTTTTCCAACTCCCGCATCAACAAGAAATTTCAGTCCTGTGTTTTTCATGCGGATAAACGAAGCGGAAAAACCTGCTCTTCTTCAACCGGATAGGCCATATATGCATAAACAGTCCGGAAGTCATCTTTTTCAAGCTCCGGATAATCTTCCATCAGTTCCTGCTCAGACAGTCCTCCGGCAAGTGCATGTAATATCTGTTCTATTGTGATTCTCATATTCCGAATCGTCGGTTTCCCAGGCATAATCCGGGAATTTATCGTGATTCTGGATAAAAGTGCATGGGTATCTGTCATGGTATGTATCCTTTTGCAGTACTGATGTTAAAATCTTGAAACATCCGCAGATTTGATAATCCCGCCGGGGCGGAAATAGAGAATCAGCAGCAGAAGCACAAAGGCAATGGCATCTTTTAGGGCAGAGGAAAAAAATCCCACACCCAGTGCTTCCAGTATCCCCAGCAGAAATCCGCCCACCAGAGAACCCCACAGGCTGCCGATACCGCCCAGCATGGCTGCGCAGAAACCTTTTAATCCCAGCATGGTTCCCATATCATAACTGCACATGGTAATGGGAGCGATGATCACCCCGGCCACGGCTCCCAGGCCCGTACTCATGACAAAGGCCAGCAGCACCATTTTTTCCGCAGGAATGCCCATAAGCCAGGCCGCCCGTTTGTGAATGGCCGTTGCCTGCATGGCTTTTCCCGTGAGGGTTTTCTGATAAAAAAACCAGAGTCCTCCGACCATCAGCAGGGTAATCAGCAGGATCCAGATGCTTTGGGGAAGAAATTTTGCACCGGCAATATCCAGGGGGGCATGATCGGAAAAGGGGGAAACACTGTAGGCATCCTTGCCCCAGGAAATCATGGCAATCCCCCGGAGGAAAATGGATGCCCCCACGGTAATAATGACCAGCGCAATGGGATGGGATTCCCGCACCGTCCGTATGGCAAAACGTTCAAAAAAAAGTCCGACCAGGGCAACACCGCCCACGGTCAGTAAAAAAGCCGCAGGAAGGGGCAGATGCAGATCGCTCCACAGTGTGACAAGTCCCAAAGCACCCAGCATAACAAATTCTCCGTGGGCAAAGTTAATGAGGTCCGTGGCATTGTACAGCATGGAAAAACCCAGGGCAATGACCGCATAAATTGCACCGTTGGTGATTCCGGAAAAAAGATATTGTAAAATTTCCTGCATAATAATAAACGTGTAAAAACCTGATTGTTATAGCTTTTCTGATAATCATCCGGGGCAGGGGCACCCCGGTGCTGCTGACTTACGCATTTTTCATTTTTTTATTTACACGATACAAAGCATTAAAACAAGTTTTGTTTAAAAAAATAAATAATGTGATTTGTGCTGTTTTGGATGATTTTTTTTCCTGCGGGAGTTACACTGTTGTGTTTTTCAGGTATCTGATTTTTAAACAACCGGTTTTGTGCAGTACAATACTGATGAACCGGTAAAAAGTCGGCAAATCAGGTTTTGATACACATTCATCAGCTGATTTTACTGACAGCGATTTTCAAAAATCTGACTTTTTACAGGTTCATCAGTATTGATGCATCAGTAAAAAGTCCGTCAGAAAAAAATCTGCCACATTATAATGCGGCTGTATCAGCATTTTACAGCAGTATATTGTGGTCAGAATATTCGATTCTGAGTTTTTACAAAACCATCAATATTGGTTTCCATAAAAATCAGCAGATTAAAATGCAACTGCGCAGCACCTGTATTTTTTTATCCTGTCCTGCGGACGGATTTTTTCATCCGAATTTTCTGCATATATATCACACAGACGTATATCATAATTCCCAAAAGAAAAAAGTAATATTTCACACAAGGGTCCGCATGAAAGAAAGAGGCCGCAGCACCCGGATGGAACAGGATAAAGGCAGCGCTCAGAAAAAAAGGAATTTCATACCACCTGTTTTTGGTCAGGCACCAGTCCTGCGCGAAACATTCAAAAGCCGACATGCCGATGAGGGCCATTGCAAAAAGCGAGAGGCCGTGAAACCAGGAATTGATATTGTGCAGGATAAGTTCCGGATTGAAAACAAACATAAAAGCTATGGCCGAAGTCCGGATATCATAAAGAAAGCCCTGTATCCCCGTGGGGATAGGTTCGGATTCGGCAATGGCGGAAGCGGCATAGGCCGCCAGCCCCACGGGCGGGGTATCATCGGCCAGGATGCCGAAATAAAAACAGAAAAGATGGGCGGCCATGATGGGGATAACATAATCATAAAGCCCCCCCACATTCACAATAATGGGGGCTGTGAGGGAGGCCATGACAATATAGGTGGCCGTGGTGGGAAGTCCCATGCCGATAATCAGGCTGGCCATGGCTGTAATGAGCAGCAGGAGAAAAATATTGCCGCCCGAAAGGTTTTCCACAATGCCGGAAATCATTCCGCCGATGCCCATATTGACAATCCCCACAATAATCCCCGCAGATGCACAGGCCAGGGCAACAGATACCATATTTTTCGATCCCTGCACCATGCCGGACGTAATGAGCAGAAATCCTTTTCTCAATGCCTGTTTAAAAGGTTTTTTCTCTTTCAGGGATTTATGGATTTCCTGGATGATGATGATAAAATACAGTACCGTCAGGGAGCGGAAGGCCGCCAGCTCGGGGGAATGACGGAACCATACCAGTTCCACCAGCAGGGTTGTCAGGGGAATCATATAATGCAGACCATTTTTCAGGGTTTCCCAAAATTTCGGGGTATCTTCGGGCGGCAGTCCTTCAATGCCCAGTTTGGAGGCTTCCAGATGGGTAATACAGAACAATCCGAAATAGGATACAAACGCCGGTATGGCAGCGGCCTTGACCACTTCCAGGTAGGGTACATTGACATATTCTGCAATAATAAAGGCAGCAGCCCCCATAATGGGCGGCATCAGCTGCCCGTCTGTGCTGGCGGCCACTTCGGTGGCCGCTGCTTTTTTGGGCGGATAACCGATTTTTTTCATCAGGGGAATGGTAAAAGGGCCGGTGGTGACAATATTGGCGATACTGGAACCGGAAACCAGCCCGGTTGCCCCGCTGGCCACCACTGCGGCCTTGGCCGCACCGCCTTTGTATCTTCCCAGAACCGACAGGGCCAGGTCCGTAAAAAAACGCCCGGCCCCGGCCTTGTCCAATGTGGCCCCCAGCAGAACAAACAGATAGACAATGGAAGAGGAAACCCCCAGAGGAATGCCGTAAATCCCTTCGGTGGACAGGGTGATATTTCCCATGTATTTCCGGATGGAAACCCCTTTAAATGCCAGCACATCCGGCATATAGGGACCGAAAAAGGCATAAATCGTAAAAAGAATCGCAATAAAGGAAAGGGCAGGGCCGATTATCCGCCGGGTGGCCTCCAGCAGCAGCACAACAAGAATAATGCCGACCCCAATATCCCTCGTCAGCGGTGCCCCGGCCCTCATGCCGATACCTTCATAATCAAAGGCAAGATAAAGGGCTGCCAATGCACCGGTAATTGCAAAAAAATAGTCCGTCAGCGGAATTCTGTCTGTTGCAGACAGAAATTTGAGATATTTTGCGGGCCTTTTGATACAGGGGCAGATAAGAAACAGCAGAACAATGGCAAAGGCCAGGTGAACGGTTCTTTCAAAGGTGCTTTCCAGAATCAGGAACCAGGCCAGAGAAAGCTGAAACAAAGCCCAGGACACCGCAATCGCGGCCACAATAAAAACTTCATGTCTGCGTAAATTCCGGATATTTCCGGATTCCAGCCGGAGCAGTTCTTCTGCGGATCTGCGTTTTTTTTTCATTTATGCCTCCTCTCTTCATCTTTTTTCAGGAAATGACGGGAAGAATATGATATATAAACTCAATGGCATTAAGTTAAGCAGAAAATTCCCCCCCCCGGTGGGGAGGGGGAAGATAACAGTCTGTAATCAGATGCCCTATTCACCCTCCCCCTGCCCCTCCCTTAAGGGAGGGGCAGTCTTAAACTCAATGACATTGAGTATAAACCTATAACATATGCAGGCGAGAACTGCAAACCGGGCGGATTTGATGTACAAAAAGGGCAGATGATGCGGGAGAAGTTGACGTAGAGCTTATCCGAAAATCGGTTTCCCGATGTTCGGCCCCCCTGTTTTTACCAGGTTTAAAAATCGGTTTCGGAGGTTTTCAGACAGACTCTTGCCTAAACTGAGCGGTTTTTTTCAGATAAACCGGCCGGATGTCCGATAACCGGAACTTTGCCTGTTTTACGCTTTTCACCCGGCGGGTGAAAAGACGGGAACCGCTGAACCCCTGATATTTCCGGCCGGAAATCATTTTCAGGTCTGAGAACCGCTCAATTTAGGTCTTATACAGCAGCAGATCGAAAAGTTTCCGGAGGAGTGCAGAAACTGTATTTCTGCATGGGGCAACCGGGTTCTGCGGTCGTGCAAAAATACAGTTTCTGCACTCCGGGACAGTTGCAAAACCGTATCCGGGTGAAACTTTTCGATCTGCTGAGCAGATTTAATACGGAGGAGCCCCCTGGAAGAAATAATCCGCATTCCCATTACTGATGTGCTGGACCTGCATACCTTTCAGCCCAAAGAAATCCCGGAGCTGCTGGAAGATTATTTTTCCGAATGCATTGCATCGGGGATTTTCTCCCTGCGCATCATTCACGGCAAAGGAAAGGGAGTTTTGAAAAAAAGGGTCTGTTTTCTTTTGGACAGGCATCCCCTGGTGGCTTCCTGGTCTCCGGCTCCCGGCAATGCAGGCGGATGGGGGGCGGTTCTGGTGGATCTGAAAAAGGAATCCGGGGCATGTCCGAAACACTGATTCGCAAAAAACTTTTGACCTGGTATAAAAAAAATCAGCGGGTTCTGCCCTGGCGGAAAACAGATGATCCCTACCGCATATGGGTATCCGAAGTCATGCTGCAGCAGACCCGCGTGGCAACGGTCATTCCTTATTATGAAAGATTCATCCGCCGTTTCCCCGAACCGGAATCCCTTGGGGCAGCGGATTTGCAGGAAGTGCTGAAACACTGGGAAGGACTGGGGTATTATGCCCGTGCGCGGAATCTGCACAAAGCAGCGGGGATTGTATGGAAAGAACACGGGGGGGCTGTTCCTTCTGATGACAAAGATTTTCTCCGGCTTCCCGGTGTGGGGGAATATATTGCCGCGGCTGTGCTGAGTATTGCCTTCGGTAAACCCCGTGCCGCGGTGGACGGTAATGTAAAACGGGTGCTGTCCCGGCTTTTTCTGATACCGGAGGCCGTGAATGATTCCGCAAAACATAAAAAATTCAAAAAACAGGCTGATACCCTGCTGGATGTATCCCGGCCTGCGGCTTATAATCAGGCTGTGATGGAGCTGGGGGCACTGATCTGCGTGCCCCGGAATCCGGAATGTGCCGTCTGTCCGCTGCCGGAGCATTGCCGGGCCTTCCGGGAAGGAAAGACAGACGAATATCCCAAGCGGAAAGCCGCCAAATCTGTCCCTGTATATCATATTGCCGCGGCCATCCTCTTTCACAATGAAAAAATTTTCATTGTCCGGCGGCAGGAAAAGGGCCTGCTGGGAGGTTTATGGGAATTTCCCGGGGGAAAAGTCAAAAAGGGGGAAAACGCGCAAGCGGCCTGTATCCGGGAACTCCGGGAAAAAACCGCGCTCCGGGCCGAAGTCCAATCTTATCTCTGCCGGGTAAAACATGCCTACACCCATTTTAAAATTGAAATGGATGTATTTCTCTGCGCGTATATTTCCGGGGCAGTGCTGCTGAAAGGCCCGACAGATTACCGCTGGGTCCGGAAAGCGGAAATCCGGGACTACCCCTTTCCCAAATCCCATCTGAAGGCCCTGGCCCGGCTTTTCCCCGCAGTTTAGGCCATTGCCTTTTCCACTTCCTCAATAAAACGGCTTTTGCGGTTATACTGCCCTTTGCGCATCTGCGCGTGACTGAGGAAAAGGTATTTTTCACTCCGGGTCATGGATACATACATGAGCCGCCGTTCTTCTTCCAGATCGCTCTGTTTTTCCAGGGAACGCCAGTGGGGAAACAGCTGCTCTTCACAGGCTGCGACAAAAACCACCTGGAATTCCAGCCCTTTGGATGCATGAACCGTGGAAAGGTTTACTGCGGACTTTTCCTCCTCTTCATCCTTATCTTCCCGCACCAGTGCGGCTTCCTCCAGATATTCCGGGATGCTTTCATGAAGGGAGGCCGCATAAATCAGCTGCTCCACATTTTCCTGACGGGAGACATAATCGCTTTCGCCTGTGGAATATCCCTTCATATATTCTTCATAGCCCGTGCGTTTTATCACTTCCTGCAGGGCCCTGTCCGGTTTCATTTTTCGGATTTCATCCAGCAGTGTAATAACATTTTTGACACCTGTGTAAATTTTCGGGCTCAGGATTTTTTCGCCCAGTGCCTTGCGGGCCGCTGTCTGCAGATTCATTTTTCCACTGCGCAGGGCATTGATTTTTTTCACGGTTCCGGGGCCGATCCCCCGTTTGGGCACATTGATAATGCGCTCAAATGCCGTATCATCTTTGGCAAATACGGCCGCAGTCAGATAGCAGTTCATATCCAGAATTTCCCGCCGTTCAAAAAAGCCCCGCCCGCCCAGCATTTGGTAAGGTATGCCCTGACTGCGGAAAGCCTGCTCAAAGGAAAGGGAGCAGAACCTGGTGCGGTAGAGTACGGCCATGCGGGAAAGGGAAATGCCGGTTTTGCTGAGGGAGCGGATTTTCCGGGCCACCCAGCGGGCCTCTTCATCATCGGAGAAAAAATCGTGGATTTCAATGAATCCGCCCCGGAGATCGGAATAACATTCTTTTTCCATCTTATGCCGGTTGTGGTCGATCAGATGATTGGCCACCCGGACAATTTCATTGGCCGAGCGGAAATTCTGTTCCAGGCGGAAGATTTTGGCTTTTGGGTATTTTTTTTCAAAGGAAAGAAAATGATCCACATTGCTCATGCGGAAAGAATACACGCTCTGCCAGTCATCGCCCACGGCAAAAAGATTGCCGTTTTGCAGCAGCAGGCGGGTGATTTCTTCATTGATATTATTGGTATCCTGGTATTCATCACAAAGGACAAACTGAAAATATGTCCGGTACTGCTTCCGCACCTCCGGAAAATCCCGCAGCAGATTCCGGGTAAGCAGCAGGATATTATCAAAATCCACAGCATTCCCCTCTTTCAGGGCCGCCTCATAAAGGGTATAGACATCGGTCAGGCGGATGCGGGAAAACCAGGGTTTCTGATCGAAATACGCGGCAGGGTTTCCGTAATTTTTGGCATTGGATATTTGGGCCTGCACGGGCCTTACATTTTTTTTGTCAGAATTCAGTCGCCCCACGATGATCTCCGTCAGCAGTTTCTGCTGCTGGTAATCCCCGTAAATCTGAATGGGAGAAGAAAATCCCAGCAGATGACCGTGTTCTTTGAGAATTCTGAGACATGCCGAATGATAGGTACGCACCCAGGGAAAATGGTCTATGGACATGCCGGTCAGGGAAACCAGTCGCCGTTTCATTTCATCCGCTGCTTTGTTGGTAAAGGTAATGGCCAGAATCCGCCTGGGATCATAATCCTTGCGGATCAGATGTGCAATTTTGGCTGTCAGGGTACGGGTTTTCCCCGAACCCGCCCCCGCCACCACCAAAGTGGGGGTTCCGATATATTCCACAGCCGCCTGCTGCTGTGTTGATAAATCCATAAGTATTCTGATTCCTTATTTTATGTTGACATATGACTTCAGATTCCGAAACGGGGATAAAGGTAACATGACGGATGGATTTGTCAACAGAAATATCTGAGAAACAGAACGGATATATGTTATATATTTTGAGAAAAAAAATTAAAATCAAAAGCGGTCTGAATATGTTTACATTGCAGTCTTTCCCGAAATCAATTATAATTATGACCTGACTCTGTAATGTAACATACCCTTTGAGAAAATCGGATGCTCCCGACTTCCGGCCCGGCCGGACACGGTTCCGGGGAGGATTCCGCTGTCGTCAGTCCGGTCGGTCTGCACAGGGGTCAGATCGTTATTCTGAATATATTCAGATGGTAACTGATTTTCTCAATAGGGGTGTTACATTACAACCTGACTCAATTAAGATGAATCGGTAAAAAGTCAGATTTTTGAAAATCGCTGTCAGTAAAATCAGCAGATTACTGTGTATCAAAACCTAATTTTCTGACTTTTTACGAGATCATCAATTAAATAGGTGCAAAATATCCCCCGGTATCTCAGCAGGAATGCGGTTTAACGCCATAAAATTTCTATCTGCTTAATTGGGTCAAACCATAGTTGATGATAAGTTCGCAAAAAGACGGATTATTGAATATATATTAATAAAATCAGAAAATTAATGCGTTTCAAAACCTGATTTTCCGAGTTTTTACGAAATCATCAGAAACAATGATTCGGTAATTTTTTCCGGTTTACAGAGAATAAAACTGTAACTATCTGAAATTATAAAATCCGAATATTCCGTATGAATTTCACAACCTGCTGAAATTATTCAGACCGAATTTTTTACCGAACTGTTGCAAAAAGATGAATCTGTAAAAATCAGAAATCCCGGCCCGGTGAAAGTCGGGGGAATGCAGAATTTGAAAAGAAAACAGCACCGAGTATATTATTGAAATAAAAAAAGGATATTTCTCATGAACCCCAAAAGAATCCCCATCGGTATATCCGATTTCAAAAAACTGATCGGAGAAGATTATTATTATATTGATAAAAGTCTGTTTATTAAGGATGTTATTCACTCATCATCCGAAGTGCTTCTGCTGCCCCGGCCCAGGCGATTCGGCAAAACCCTGAACCTGAGTATGCTCCGGTATTTTTTTGAAAAAGGCAGTGAGGACTTCAGCGGTCTTTTTAAAGGACTGGCTATTGAAAAGGATGAAACCTTTCAGGCTTTTCAGGGGAAATACCCTGTCATCTGCATGACCTTTAAAGATGTGAAGCATTCCAAATGGGAGGGGTGTTTTACAGGCATAAAGGCAGTCATCCGGAAAGAATTCTCCCGTCACCGCTATCTCCTTGAAAGTAATGCACTGTATCCGGATGAAAAAAAATATATACAGAAAATATTATCATTGGAACTTGGTAATTACGAATACGAACAGTCTTTGAGCAGCCTGTGTGAATACCTGCACCGGGTTTGGCAGGAAAAAACCCTGATTCTCATAGACGAATACGACACACCGGTTCATGCGGCCTATACCAAAGGATATTATGAACAGTTGATGGAATTCATCAGAAACTTTCTCAGCGGCGGACTCAAAGACAATCCCCATATGTTCAGATGTGTCATGACCGGAATCCTGAGAGTGGCAAAGGAATCTGTTTTTTCGGGTCTGAACAATCCGGGGGTATATACCCTTCTGAATAAGGAATTCAGCACCTTTTTCGGATTCACGGAAGAGGAGGTTGCTCAGTTACTGAATAATTATGATATATCAGACCGGTACGGGGATGTCAGGGAGTGGTACAACGGCTATCTTTTCGGGGGGGAAGTCATTTACAATCCCTGGTCTGTTCTGCAGTTTGCCCACAGAAAACCGGAATTCCCGGCCCCCTACTGGGTGAATACGGCGGACAGCGGCATGATTGACCGGCTTGCCACCAGGGGCGGGAGGGAACTGCGGGAGGAAATCGGGCTGCTGCTGGAGGGGAAAACCATAACAAAACCGGTGTATGACAGTATTGTCATGAGAGACCTGGAGAAACAGGATGATCTGCTGTGGAGTTTCCTGGTGTTCAGCGGATACCTGAAACCTGCGGGGCAGAGTGATTTTGAAATGATGGAACTGAGGATTCCCAACAAGGAAGTGCAGGTGATTTACCGGAATCTGGTCAGATCATGGTTCGGGGAAAAAATTGAATCCTCCAGACTTGAGGCTGTGTTACATGCCCTGGAAAAAGGAAATATCGAAGACTTTGAATATCTGCTCTCGGATATTGTTGAAAAGGTACTGAGTTTTCATGATACCGGCGGAACAGAGCCGGAACAGTTTTATCATGCATTTGTCCTGGGGCTTCTGGTATGGCTGGAGGATAAATACGATATAAAGAGCAACCGTGAATCCGGCCTGGGACGTTATGATGCGGCACTGATTCCGAAAGACAGGGCAAAAAACGGTATCATTCTCGAATTCAAAAAAGTCAATGAACGGAAGAAAGAAACGCCCGAACAGACCCTTGAACGGGCAATGAAACAGATTGAAAGCAGAAAATATGCAACTGAACTGGAAGCCGCAGGGGTAAAAAAAATAATGAAGATCGCCATTGCCTTTCAGGGGAAGAAACTGTGGATGATGCACCGCTAAGCAGAATGACTCATAAATTCACTATAAGCGAACCGCTGTTCCGCTCTCTCTTCCCAGAGATAAAGTAGGAAATTGCTTCCCCGGAATACCCTGACACACCCATTGATTTTTCTGCTTTTTCCGAAATATACTGACCGCATTGCTTTTTCCGGAAAAGATACAGACATTCACTTTTGATGGTTCCGTAAAAAGTCAGGTATACTGTCCACCGGCATAAACTGCGCTTTCTGAAAAGTCCCGGAATCCGGGGACAGTCTGAAATAATTCCGTATCACCGGCAGATTTCAGCATACGGAAAAGGGAGTCTGAAATTCAGAAGTTCAGTTTGGTCAGGTGCTGAGTATACCTATACCGATACTTAAAACATTTCGGGGTATCCGGCAGAGGAAAAATTCATGTACGCAGTACTTTCGGGAAATGCGGTAACCGGAAATCTTTTAAGTAATGGTATAAATTCCGCCACAATATATTGTTGAAAAATACCGGCACAGGCGCATTACCATGTGGCAGATTTTTTCCTGACCGGCTTTTTGCGGGCTCATCACTTTTCAGAGAATAATTTTTCCATTTATATTACTGTTTGTTTGACTTTCTGCCCTGTTTCATACTATTTATAAGAAAGGATGATGTGAATCGTTTTTCCGAAAAATGCAAAGAAAATAAAAATGAGTTATATCAGTTTTGTATATCCATCGGGAAAAACTGTAATCTGCAAACGAAAAGGGAACAGCAGCAGGGGAAGGATATGTCAAAAAAAGAACCTTGGAATACTGCACAGATTCTCAAATCCGTAAGCGGAATACTGCTGAGCGGGAATCCGGATACGGTTTTTAGCGGAATATCAATAGATTCAAGAACAATATCGGCAAATGATTTTTTTATCGCGATTGAAGGAGAAGTGCATGACGCGCATCTTTTCACCCGGGATGTTATTGCCAAAGGCGTTCAGGGGCTGATGATTTCGGAAAAAAAGATCGGAAATCTGCCCTGTGAGGAATGGAAAAAACAGGGCATCAGCTGTATTGCTGTGAAAGATACGATCCGGGCTTTGGGCTCTCTGGCGGCGTATCGGCGAAAGTCTTCGGGGGTTTCTCTGGCGGCTGTTACGGGCAGCAATGGGAAAACCACAGTCCGGCAGATGCTTTCTTCCATAATTTCTATCAAATACAGAACACTGTCAACCAAAGGAAATTTTAACAATGAAATCGGCCTTCCCCTTACACTGCTGGAACTGGAACCGGAGCATGAATGGGCCGTGGTGGAACTGGGGATGAACCGTCCCGGAGAAATCAGAAGACTGACCCGGATCTGTCAGCCGGATATCGGTGTAATTACCAATATCGGCCCGGCCCATCTGGAAGGTCTTGGTTCTTTGGAAGCTGTTGCCCAGGCCAAAGGGGAGCTTTTGGAAGAAATGTATTCCCGGGGGATTGCGGTACTCAGCGCGGATGATCCGGTCTGTACGGAGCTGGCCGGACAGACCGTACAGGAAATCATCAGTTTCGGTTTTGCGGAAGAATCCCAGGTGAAGGCTGTATCCAAAAAACGGCAGGGAAACCGTCTTTCCTTTGTGATGGAAATATCACCCGAAATGGTTCCGGTAGAGATCAGTTCTCCGGCAGAATTTATGATAAGCAATGCACTGGCTGCGGCGGCAGCTGCATACGGAGCTGATTTTTCCCCAAAAATGATTGCCCGGGGCCTGTCTTATTTCCGGCCGGTGGAAGGACGGATGAATATTTATGAAAGTCCCCGCGGTTTTCATGTCATTGACGATACTTATAATGCCAACCCGACCTCCGTAAAGGCCGCACTCCGCACCCTGGCCCTGGTGAAACAGGGGAGGGGAATCGCCGTTCTGGGCGACATGCTGGAACTGGGGCAGCAGGCCGATTCCCTGCACAAAGAAATCGGCATGTTCTGCGCGGCTTCAGGGATTGAAAAACTCTTTCTGACCGGCAGTTTTGCCGAAACTGTGGCTGAAGAGGCCCGGAAAAACGGCATGAACCGGGCAAGTATCTGTATTGCCGCAAAAGAAGAAATTCTGGCAGAACTGAAAAGAATATTACAGACCGGGGACTGGGTTTTGATAAAAGGTTCCAGGGGGATGAAGATGGAAGTGATTTCGGAGGGACTGAGAGAAGAGGACAAAGAGGAATTTTCTATAAAAACAGGATAATCCGCCGTTCTGAAGGGGGCGGGTTAGATGAGCCCTGACTCACAGCGAAGCATGAAAGCTGCGCGGAGTGCGAAAATTAAGGCCGAAGGGCCGGTTTTTCGCAGACACTTTCATATAAACGGCCATGATATGCAATCACAACAAAGCATGAAAGTCTTTCCCGGGCTCGTTACGGGGCTCCGCCCCGTAACGCCGGAGGTGAGGCTCCGCCTCATACTGTGTACGGGGCGGAGCCCCGGAAAAAT
>JAABRU010000356.1 GCA_011390755.1 Desulfobacteraceae bacterium
ATTTTATTAACAGCGATTTTCAAAAATCTGACTTTTTACAGGTTCATCAGATTTGGGCAGGAATGAACCCCGCAAGATTCAGGATCTGGGTGGGCGTTCCTCATCCCTGCCCAAAAAAATATTATCTTAGACCCTATAAGTTGATTTACAAAAAAATTTATCACGCAGAACCTTCCCATTCATTTGCGCGTAAAATGCAGACCGGACGTTTCATGTCCGAAAAAACAGGAGGTAGTAAAATGAACAGAATTGATTCGGAAGCAGTGGCGGACATCCGTTTTGAAATGAAATGGGAAAGTCCGGAAGCCCGGCATACAGAGCGTTATGAGGGGATGGGTGTCAATTTCTGGCGGGATTTTTTCCCTGCGGATATGCGGGAAGAGCTGATGGGGAAAAATGCCGGATATATCACAGAAAGCAGCATTTTGCCCGGCAAAGGCATTCCTGCTTTTAATCCCGGACAGAATCCCGACCTGAAACGGGAAAAATTTAACAGTAAACACATGCGGGGAAACGAAATTTATCCCCGTTCAGGCCGTTTTTATCCCAAGGGGATACTCCGGGATATGTATAATGTATTTCCCCAGAATATAGAACCCTTCCGATGCACGAAGGTACAGAACGGTCATCTGGGGGCAGATTTCAATCACCCGCTGGCCGGGTATGAACTGAAGATGGATGCCCTGGTCCGGAATGTGAGTGAAAAAAAGGATGACCGCGGGGGCGGGTGCAATGACTGGCTGGATGTGATTGCCACCGGACCGGGAATGCAGGCCCGGTGGAGGGAGCAGAAAACAGACTTTTTTTCTGACAGTCCCTATGCAAGGGAAGATGAGGGGCCGGATGATAATTTTTATAAAAAGCCCCGCTTTGTGCAGCATCTGGACAGCGCTGCCATTCGCGTAATCAAGGAACTGCACGGAAATATGCTGCAGGATGGCATGAAAGTCCTGGATATGATGAGCAGCTGGACATCCCATCTGCCCGATAACTTCCGCGCGGAAGGCATCACCGGTCTGGGCATGAACAAAGCCGAGTTGGAAAAAAACACGGCATTGACGGATCGTATTGTCCATGATCTGAACCAAAGACCGGAACTGCCCTTTGCCGACGGAAGTTTTGACGCTGTCATCTGCACGGCTTCGGTGGAATATCTCATTCATCCGGAAAAGGTGTTTGATGAAATGGCAAGGGTGCTGAAAAAAGACGGTGCGGCCCTCATGACTTTTTCCAACCGGTGGTTTCCGCCCAAGGCTATCCGCATATGGAAAGAAATCACGGAATTCGAGCGCATGGGCCTGGTGCTGGAATATTTTCTTGGCAGCGGGAAATTTAAAGACCCGGAAAGTTTTTCCTGCCGGGGACTTCCCCGCCCCCGGGATGATAAATATTATCCGCAGATGCGTTTTTCCGATCCGGTTTTCGCAGTATGGGGGAGAAAAGCATAGCATTATCGATTTAATGATTGTTAGGACTTACGCAGTTGAAATATAATCTGCTGTTTTTATTGACTGTCAATTTTTAAGGCACATAATAAATTCAAACAGTTAAAATTCAACTGCGTAACTCCTAGATTGTATAGGAAATGATAAAACCGTCCGTCGGAACAGACCTCCGGGGTTTCCAAAACCTCGGAGGTCTTCAGGGACTTTCCGGAAAATAAACTACCCGTTTTTACATCACTGATGTCGGGTTACGCTCCGCTAACCCGACCTGCTTTGGGTAGATTATTTTCGGCAAGTTCCTTCAGTCTGTTTTTTGTTCTTCAGGGCTGTTTTATTGGTCATCCCCGGTATCCAATGGCCGGAAAGGACGGTACAGCGGATCTCCGATCAGTACCATTTTCCAGGAAAGATAGGGCAGGCTGAGGAAATAGGATTCAGCCAGTCCCAAATATCCCTGAGTGAGGAAAGAGAAAAATATTTCAGGAAGAGGGAAGGCCCCCACATAGGGTTCTCCCACCGGCCCGATGGTGGCGGCAATCCCTTCTTCCAGCATCCGCCTGCACCAGACCTGACTGCCCTCTTTTTTGAGAGTGCTGCATTCACTGCTGGCTATATGGTATCCTACGGAACCGGGCTTCCATCTGAAAGCATCCACATATTTTCCCAGGCTGTACCATCCGCAGTACAGGGCAGCATCCGGGCATTCCCCTTTTTGAAAAAGGGCTGCGGCATCATTGCGGATGACCGGCATCCGTCCCTGTTTTTCCAGCAAATCCGCACTGCGGTGCAGGGAACGGTCATACAGCCCGTATCCGCCGCGCACTGCTTTGCGACCGGGATGGGGCCAGCGGGCATCAAAATATGCCCGGCCTTTCAGTCCGGCAGTTTCCGCTGTAATACTGTCATCTGTCATTCTCCGTACTGTTTCCGGCGAAGGCCCGTCGAGCCGGCTGACCATAATGACATTCTCTTTGGGAACCGGGCTCCGGTTTTTCCTGCCCCTGTAAAAAGGATTTTCAATCCATCCCCTGAGGGGATAATTGTCCTGAAAAAGTAAAGTCAGCTCCGAATCCAGGGAAGCCTGTTCATCATTTTGCTGCTCCTGCCGGTAAAATTCCTGTTTTATCCGATCCAGCACTCCCTTATCTGCATTCTCTTTTCTGCCGAAAATAATATTTTTGACAGTTTCTTCCATATCGTCGCTGTTGCTGCCGAAAAGTGCGGCAATTTCATCTTTTCCGGCATTTTTTTCTGTTTCCGAAGACGGCAGAGGAGGCAGAATCCGCAGGGGCATTCCGTACATGAGCAGCAGGCATCGGATTCGCCGTTCTGCTTTTCTGTTTTTCAGAAAAATCCGCAGGGGACTGCGGATTTTTTCTTCATATGCTGCCCGGTCGCATTCTTCCCCGTCCGTAATATCTGTTATCAGCAGATTTTCCCGGGGAATGCTCCGCTGCTGCATATAATATCTTGCCAGGGGGATACTGTGGGGATTTTTTTTATTTGCGATAACAAGCACTTCTGCGGCTTCCAGTGCGAGGGGGCAGGAGGGGAAAAACAGAAAAAAAGGTAAAAGCAGAAAAAGAATATTATACATCATTACAATCCAATACCTAAATTGAGCGATTCTCAGACCTGAAAATGATTTCCGGCCGGAAATATCAGGGGTTCAGCGGTTCCCGCCTTTTCACCCGTTGGGTGAAAAGCG
>JAABRU010000357.1 GCA_011390755.1 Desulfobacteraceae bacterium
GTTTGCCAAAGCCGGGGAAGCCGCACAAAAAGGCATTGCCTTTGATCCCGCGCAGGAATGGATCAAAACCAATCTTGCCTCTTCTTATCTTTTCACGGGCCAGTGGGACAAAGCCAAAGCCATTTATCTGGAACTGAAAGACAAAACATACAATGAGAAAAAATTCAGAGACATATTCCTGGAAGACCTGAACGCACTGGAAAAAGCAGGCATCACCCACCCGGATACGGCAAAAGTGCGGGAGCTGCTGAAAGAACCGTGATTTGCATCAGGGGATTCCCCGGGAAATAAAACACCCGTTTTTTTATCCGGAACATGCAGGGTCGAACCTTGTGTTCGCCCCTCAGACATAATGAATGGCAAACCACACGGTTTTCCTGCCTGTTTTTTCCACACGGTGCCTCACATGCGCCGGGATACGGACATAATCACCTGCTTTCAGTACAAGGGGCTTATCCTGATTTTCAAATAAAAGCACTGCTTCCCCTTTCAGCACCATCACCCATTCATTCATGTTCTGGTCATACCAGAATCCTTCGGGGGAGCAATGACCGTCCGACACAATCCGCTCCGCCCGGAAAGAGGCGGTTGTCAGTATGTCTTCAAAGAATTCTTCGGGCAGATTTCCGGGGATGTCTGAAAATATATTGCCGGTATCCCTTTTCTCCGAATCTTCCATGATGCTGTCTTCATCTTTTTCCCGGTATTCCTGAATCATCATAATCACCTTCCTATTGCTGAGAGAATATCAGCAGATCGAAAAGTTTCCGGAGGAGTGCAAAAACTGTATTTTTGCGAGGAGTGCAAAAATACAGTTTCTGCACTCCGGGACAGCCGTAAAACCGTATCCGGGGGAAACTTTCCGATTTGCTGAATATATCTGATTATATCACAAAGCAGATGGAATTGACAAAACACTTATATTATTTTGACAGGAAGAATTTCCCCTGATAAAAACAGGACAGATTCAGATTTAAAAAAAAACAGGAAGGAAGATAAAATGAAAGACAAGGATTTTGATGAGATTTCACAGTCCGACAATCTCTTATACGGTCCCCGGAAACTGCTTGTATGCGGATTTCCGGCAGAAGTCCGGACGAAATTCATTCAACTGCTGGAAATGGTGGAACTGGGCGATCTGCCAACCGTATGGCCTTCATCTGAGGATGCGGAGCGGAAGGTCGGGGAGCTGGCCGATCTGCCGGACAAAAGCGGTATGGGCCGTTCATCCGACCTGCCCAGGGCCATTATTGTCTGCGGAGTCACAGAAAAGGAACTGCACCGACTTATGGAAGGATGCCGGATGTCCGGAATGAAGCGTCCTCTGTGGGCGGTTCTCACCCCCACTTCCGAAAACTGGGCCCTGAAGGAAGTTCTGAAACATCTGCAGGCCGAGCGGGAAGCCCTGGAAAAGAGAAAAGAATGAAAGGCATTTCCGCTTTCAGCACTCCGGGTTCTTTTAAGGCAGCAGCAGGGTGCATTGTCAATTTTAACGATCTCGTAAAAAGTCGGAAAATCAGGTTTTGATACATATTAATCTGCTGATTTTATTAACAGCGTTTTTTGAAATTTGGACTTTTTACCGATTCATCAATTTTGATTTTATGACTTCCGGGCCCCGACCGTGAGGAAGGGGAGCGCGGAACCGCTGTCTTCAGGTCATAATTTCAAAATTGACAGAGCAATAGTCTCCCGGCTCCCAGAACCCGGGCCGGTATTCAGACGAGGGAAGATTGTGCCCAGCAGAAAGTCCAGTCCGAGTCCCCTAATGCGACAAAAATTGTCTTTCCCTGATTTCTGCTGTAATTTCTGATATGATTATTGGTTTCGCTTACCGTCCTGACAGTTTTGTCATACGCATTACATACAGCAAGCCCGGCTTTACCGAGAATCTCGGAGCCGCGTTCCAGGGTACTCTGAACAGCATTACTGCCGCTGCCGGATTTTTCTGCCATTTTCTGCTTGCCGGTCCTGTCTTTGTTCTTATCGGTATCCATGATGTACTCCTGATACAATAATGCAAATTAAGGGGTAAATCCGGTATTGTAAAATCAGTCGCCTATAAAGTCTGTTCCGGAAGTCTGATTTTATAATGCCCTGTTTTTACTTTATCCGAAGTTTCTGACTCTTAATTGGCATAAATATATGTTACTGTTAATGTTGACAACAAACTGCGTATCTGCTCCCGTGCTGCCGCCTGAACTTCGACCTGTCTGCGGTCCGGGCATGTTGCCACCGACTGCCGCATCTTCTGCTTTTCCGGGCTTCCGGAGTTTCCGAAATTCCGGAAGCCTGATTTTCAGCATACTGAATGTAAATATTTTGGAAATTCGGACAAACCCAAAACCATTTTCTTAAAAATTATACATCTGCAATCTTTGTGCCGGATTTCCAATCGTCAGATTCTAATCACTCATCATCTTGATTTTTAAGAACAATGAGTTAAAAAAACATTTACAGGGCTGTTATTGATAATTATGCAGAATAGTCATATTTGTCCACAGGTCATATATAACCCAGGTTGTCACCTCTTGTTTTTGAGATAATTATTTCAATGCTGTTTCTTTAGGATGGCGGAGTCCCGAACGGAAAGTTTGGGACACTGAAATGATGCAGAAATGCGGATGTATTTTTTATTCTGCCGGGGGGATGCTGTGTTTTACCTTCAGAAATATCAGCAGACCGGTAAAAAGAGCGGCCGCGGCCGCTGTGAATATCATGGGGAATCCGAAATATTCTCCGATATGCCCCAGAATAAAAGAACCGATGAACATGCCGGAGTCAAATCCGCCCGTGATAATACCGGTAACTTTGCCCCGGTCAATCGCGGCAACAGGGCGGATGGTCAGGGCTATCAGACTGGGAAAAAGCAGACCGTGTCCCAGCCCGGCCACGAATCCGGTAAAAATCATATCCGGAACTGAATCCGTATACAGAAAGCTGAGAAAACCGATTCCTGCAATTATCAGGGCAGCGGGGATTATCCGCATTTCACCGAAGCGTTCGGCTATACGGCTGCCGAACAGGCGGGATAAAACAGCTGCCGCGGAATAGGCCCCAAAATAAACGGATACAGGCAGATGAAGCGATTTTGCAAAAGGGGCC
>JAABRU010000201.1 GCA_011390755.1 Desulfobacteraceae bacterium
AAAATTTCAGTTTTAATAATTTCAGAAGGTTATAAATCCCTGTCTGAAAATTCTCATTTAATGATTTCAGAAGGTTACATTCTTACAGCCCGGAAATCAGAAAAAATTACCGAACCGTTGTTGTATAGGAATTTAAAAAATCCGGAGTTCAGCGCGGGCATTTATGCCCACGCTGAATCGCCCTAAACTGCATGTGAAATTACCCCATTCAGCTCCACCCGATGGCCGCCACCGTCACTTTCACCCCTTCCATCTCATTTTCCGAAGACAGTTTTTCCAGCACATCCTCATCTTCCGTGGGGACAAATACGGCCAGGGTGACGGTTTTCAGGTTCATCTGCTTTGCATACCGTGCGGTCTGTGTCACTGCAATCTCCAGTCCGCTCATGTTTTTAAAACTTTTGACTTCGATAATGCCCGATTTTTCCGCACACCGGATATGCAGGTCCACTTTTCCGTTTCCTGTGGGGAATTCAGGACTTATGCTGCAATGTGATTCCAGTGCCTCCCTGAGCCAGGCATAGAGATGAAAATGCCCGGCGGCCTCGGTGAGATGCAGGTCAGCACGGCGGGGCTGGTCTTTCCAGGGATTCAGACCTTTGGCTTTCAGTCGTTTGAGGTAGTCCCTGTACCTGCGGATAAGGGCCGGCAGGTTCAGTTCTTCCTGTTCCAGCACATCGGACAGATCGTCCAGAGGCTCAAGGGCCGGGACAGCCATGCTGCCACCCGAATAGTCAAGGCTCAGGGTATTGTATATTCTGTGCTGGATAAAGGGGGAGGAAAAGCGGCAGACCTCTTTTATCAGACCTGCCGAATCTTCTACAGACGCATAGTCAATAATTCCGTTGAGATAGGCAAATGCGCACCAGTCCGCATCCATTGTGAAGGGTATGTCGGAACGGGCGAACAGTCCGCTGATCTCATGATAATATTTCTCTTTTGCCTTTTTAACAAGATTTAAAACCGTGTTGTTCCATTCCGTGCTTCCGGCCCGGCGGTAAACCTCCTGCCATGTGTCCGTGCCGATGCTTCTGTCCGTCCCCGGATTGAATTTTTCCG
The DNA here is from genome assembly GCA_011390755.1 of Desulfobacteraceae bacterium. Lineage (GTDB taxonomy): Bacteria > Desulfobacterota > Desulfobacteria > Desulfobacterales > Desulfococcaceae > JAABRU01. Next base: position 1,060 of record JAABRU010000201.1, read on the forward strand.
TCAGCAGTTCACCGAACCATCCGACCAGACCGGGCTGGCCCTTTGTGCTTTCATACAGCTTTTCAATCACAGCATCCTCAACCTGCTGACCGCTTTCCTCCCGGTACTGGCGGAACATATCCTTCACTTCGGTTTTTGTCAGGTTGGGCACATGCAGGGATCTTTGTATATTAAAGGGCGATCCCCGAAGACTTTCCACGCCGAGCACGGCACGGACACCGATCAAAGCCAGTCCGTGAAGGAAATTATTTTCCCGGTCAAGATACAGTTCCCGGAACTGCCCGGTCAGAATATCCAGAAATTCAGGGGCCAGGGTATCCACCTCGTCAATGAACAGGAGCAGGGGACCATCCCACAGACCGTTTTTTCTTGAAAATACTTTTCTGAAATCCCTCCATGTGCGGATTTCCGGATTTCCCGGAAGTTTCTCCTGCAGAAGCCCGGCAAAGGCTCCGGGCAGTTCATCCGATTTCTCCGGAATATCCAGTCTGATTCCCCGTAAGACACCGAAGGAGAAACAGAAAACAGCAAACTGTTCCGGATACTGCTTATCCACCTTTCGGACAACCTGCCGCATGAGCCAGGTTTTCCCGGTCTGCCGGGGAGCCCATATGGTGAAATAATGGCCGCCTTTTTCCGGGTTGCCGATAATATGCCCGGTGCAGGAGTCCACCAGTTCTTTTCTCGGCACACAGAAATGCTCCTCACTGTCCACCGGGCCGTAGGAATGGAATTTTCGCATGGGAATCCTTTATTCTGTTTGCGTTTTTGATAGCAGGTCAAACCCCTCTGCTGACCGTCTCCCCCCTTTGAAGGCAATGCTCAGCAGATCGAAAACAGAGATGCACGGCCTGTATCTCAATTGTAATCATTACGCATTCAGCATTCAACATTTTCATATAAACCGCCATGAGTCATGACTCACAGCGAAACATGAAAGCTGTGCGGAGTGCGAAAATTAAGGCCGAAGCCGGTTTTTCGCAGACACTTTCATATAAACGGTCATGACCTGCATTCACAACGAAACATGAAAGCAGGTTGGGTCAGCGAAGCGTAACCCAACAATATCATATATTTGTGTCGGGTTACGCTTCGCTGACCCGACCTGCGGTGAAAGACTTTCATATAAACCGCCATGAGCCGTGACTCACAGCGAAACATGAAAGCTGCGCGGAGTGCGAAAATTAAGGCGGAGGCCGGTTTTTCGCAGACACTTTCATATAAAGGGCCATGATGGCCGCGGGTCACAGCGAAGCATGAAAATACACCGCAGAGACGCACACCGTGCGTCTCTGCAGGGGAATTTCATATTAAACCATATCCCGCGGCAAAAACAATATAAAAATAGTCTTGATTTTGACAGGAGATTTATATTATTTGTGCTGTCAAGAAGAGGAAAAGGGCCAAATCCGCTGATAGCACAGAATTCAGACTACAGAAACAGATATAAAGGAGGCATTTATGCCCGGAAAATATTTTTTTTGTAAACTGTTACTCATATTTTTCATGAGCAGTGCGGTAATACTTTCCCCGCTGCCCCTCACTGCCGAAATCTGTCAGACACTGGAAAATGATCTTCGGCTGCATTTTCCCTGTATTGCGTTTCAGGGGCAGTATATCGCTTTTGATATGGAATTTTTCCGGAATCCGGCAGATCCCCAAGGATTATTCTGGAGAATAGATACGGAAAGTCTGGTATTCAAGGACATTCCGGATGAAGACTGCCTGACGGTGAGAAATAATCTGAAAATATACACAGTCTGCCTGGAATATGACGGAATTTCTTACCGTTTTGTCATGAAATACGCAGCAGATGCCGATCCCTCCGGTCTTGCCTGGCAGATGGAAATCAGCACTTTTTCGGAAGTTCCCGAAGTGCCGTCTTACGGCAGCGATTATCTTTCCATCGGGGAAGAACGTTGGAATACTTCCATTGCATACTATACGCCCGAAAGCATCCGCCAGACTCCCAATCCGGGACTGCTGGTGTATCTGCACGGCGACGGGGAATCTGCGCTTTCCACTCTGCGGACGCGTATTGAAAGAGATTTTAAAGCAGTTTCAGAAGAAAATGGACTGGTGGTTATCGGGGTGCAGGCCAATAACCTGGGATTCCGCATGGTGGACAGTTTCGGTAAATATGTGACAGAGGATTATTACAATACCATTGATGCCATACTTCAGGCCCATAAAAAATGGGGAATCAATCCCTATGAAACCTATATCACGGGATATTCTGCCGGAGGTCCGGGGGCGGTCATGCTTGCCAGGGGAGAAATGAAACCGGCCATCCGGGCCGCCGTCATCTGGTGCGCTCCCTTTAATGCCTACGCAATGATTCCCAACAATTATAGTTCACAGGTTCCCGTAAGACTCGTTTCCAACAGCGGGGATCCGAATTATTCTCTTTCTTTTCCGTACTGGCAGTATTTTCTGCCTGCATACGGCCATGAGATGGAAGTCCTTGCGGAAAGTCATATCAGCGGGCATCAGTTTGATAAACAGAGTGTAAGGGATGCGGTGGAATGGATGCTGCAGCTGCCCTGAGAGTATGGGAATACAGACAATGCCTGCCGTTTTTTATTTCCTGCATAATTTTTTACCCTTTACAGAAGGAGGACTGAATTTTCCCTGAATCAGTTCTGATCGCCCGGTGTCTCCCTGTTCTTCCCCGTTTATCAAATGGCAATCCGCATATTGCAAATCCTGCTGCGCATTCATCTTTTTACAGTCTCCAATACTGAATATTCAGTTCTTTTGCCCGGGCAGGAGAGAATGCACTTTTGATGTCTATGAGCAAAGGGGAATCGGCCCGGCAGATGCGGGAAATCTGCGCCAGTCCCATTTTTTTGTACTGCCGGTGCATCACGGCCAGAATGACCGCATCCATATCTTTCAGATTCTCCATATCCTGCAGTTCAATACCGTAATATTGCCGGGCTTCTTCGGGATCGGCCAGGGGATCATGCACCAGTGGGGTAACACCGTAATCTTTCAGTTCATTCAGAATATCAATAATTTTTGTATTTCGCAAATCCGGCACATCTTCCTTAAAGGTCAGTCCCAGCACGGCAATTTTTGCCCCCCGCACCTGCAGTCCCTGACGGATGAGCATTTTTACCGCGCGTTCGGCCACATATTTTCCCATACTGTCATTGATTCGGCGCCCCGCCAGTATCATATCCGGATGATAACCCAGGGATTCGGCTTTAAACGTCAGATAATAGGGATCAACTCCGATACAGTGCCCCCCCACCAGACCGGGGCGGAAAGGCAGAAAATTCCATTTGGTTCCGGCGGCTTCCAGCACTTCTGCGGTATCAATATCCATAATATCGAAAATCATCGCCAGTTCGTTCATCAAAGCAATATTGAGATCCCGCTGGGTATTTTCAATAACTTTTGCAGCTTCGGCAACTTTGATGGAAGAAGCCGGATGCAGACCGGCTTTTACCACTTTTCCGTATACATGCTGCAGAAGGGACAGGCTTTCTGCATCGGAAGCGGAGACAATTTTGACAATTTTATCCAGAGAATGCACTTTGTCCCCCGGATTGATCCGCTCCGGTGAATAACCCACTGAAAAATTTTTTCCCAATGTCATGCCCGACATTTTTTCCATGATGGGGACGCACACTTCTTCGGTTGCTCCGGGATATACAGTGGATTCAAACACAATACAGCTCCCTTTGGGCATATGCTTTCCCACGGTTTCCGAAGAACCTTCCAAAGGCCGCAGATCCGGAATGCGGTAGGCATCTATGGGGGTGGGGACTGCAACAATAATCAGACGGCATCGGGCAAGTTCGGCAGGATTGTCTGTAAAAGAAAGAGAGGCCCTCCGCAGTTCTTCATCCGTCACTTCCAGGGTTCGATCATATCCGGCGCTGAGTTCCCGGATTCTCCGGCTTTTCAGGTCATACCCCAGCACATCAAAATGGGCGGAAAGATGAACCGCCAGGGGAAGCCCCACGTATCCCAGGCCCACGACAGCAATTTTATCTTCTCTTTTGTCCAACGATTCAGGTGTCACCATAAAATGATTCTCCTTAATTGAAAAAGAATTGCGGAATTCCCCTGATTTCTGTCCTTCCTAATCTCCCCTGAGCTCCGAAGATTCGGAACAGGAGTATCACACCAGTGCCGTTTCCTTAAGATGCCCCTTCCACCGGGGACAATGCTGTTGACCCGATGAGACATCGCATAGGTTCCCGGACAGGGTGACGGGCCTATGCAATACGCCCCGCATATCCCGGTTTTGCTTACGTCAACAGCATTGCCCACCGGAGAAGAGGGATTTTCTGTTTTAGGGAAACAGCATTGAATATAACACAGTTTTTTCGTAATTTCAATTGAATGAAGTAGAAACAATTGCTTTTTCAACTGCCTGCTGATATATTGGACCGTAGCGGAAATAAAAAGATGACAGAAAAATCTCACCGCAAAGGCGCAGAGATTACAGAGAACTAAAGGGATTTTTCTCTGCGTCCTTTGCGGTGAAAATCTTATTTTCGGCAATATTGATGGATTCGTAAAAAGTCCGAAAATCAGGTTTTGATACATATTAATCTGCTGATTTTATTAACAGCGATTTTTGAAATTTGGATTTTTTACCGATTCATCAATATTGATGGTCTCGTAAAAAGTCCGAAAATCAGGTTTTGATACATATTAAATCTCTGATTTTATTAACAGTGATTTTTGAAATTTGGATTTTTTACCGATTCATCAATATTTATTACTCAAAAATGACACCTGTCTGACATTGATTCAGGTAAATTCAAATAAATTTAAATGGTTAAAGCTAATACTGTTGTTCAGTAAAAAATGGCGGTTTTATATTTTATCAGCTTCAGCTTATTGAAATTACAGATGCCAGGTTTCCAAAATGACATCAGGGTGTCGTTTTTGACTTATTTAGGACTTACGCAGTTGAAATATAATCTGCTGTTTTTATTGACTGTCAATTTTTAAGGCACATAATAAATTCAAACAGTTAAAATTCAACTGCGTAAGTCCTATTATTATCAGCAGATCGAAACATTCCGGAGGAGTGCAAATATTGTATTTCTGCATGGGGTAACCGGAAACGGCTGCCGTGCAGAAATACAATTTCTGCACTCCGTGACAGTCGTAAAACCGTATCCGGGGAAAATTTTTCGATCTGCTGATTATCCAATACCGTTTCCTTAAGACTCCCCTCCCCTGCGGGGCAATAATGCCTTTGGAAACCGGGCAGACAAAAGGGACAGGGAATATCTCCCATTGATAAAAATTTTTCCAAAGACCGCAGGCGGCGGGACTTCATCAGAGAGGCAGTAAATTGGAAATACTTCATGCAATTGTTCTGGGTATCATTCAGGGACTTACAGAATTTCTTCCGGTCAGCAGTTCCGGACATCTGGTTATGGGGCAGCATCTGTTCGGGCTGCGGGAGGCAGAACTTTTTTTCGACATCTGCGTTCACGCGGGCACCCTGATTGCCGTTATTATTTTTTTCAGAAAAGAAATTCAGGATATTCTTTCCGCACTGATGTCTTTTCTGAAAAAAGCGGCAGTCCGAAAGGTTTCTCCGGCAGATGCTTTGCAGGATGCGGATGTAAAACTGGCCCTGCTGATTGTCTGCGGTTCGGTGCCCACTGCCGTGATCGGGCTTCTTTTCCATAAAATGGCCGAAGAAATATTCTCTTCCGTCTTCCTGGTGGGCTGGATGCTGCTGATTACCGGCTTTTTTTTATGGTTCACACGAAAAATGAAGGAGACAGGGAGCGGTATTGCCGATTTTACATTCAAACAGGCCCTTTGTATCGGTTTTATACAGGGGTTGGCCATACTGCCGGGTATTTCCCGTTCCGGTTCCACCATTGCGGCGGGGCTTTTTCTGGGACTCAGTCGGGAAACTGCCGCACGGTATTCTTTTCTGCTGTCCATACCGGCCATTACAGGTGCACTGATCCTGAGTTTGAGGGATATGGGGGCCGCCTCTGCCGGTTCAGCTGCCCTTTACGGTGCTGCTGCCGCAGGAATCACAGGTTACTGTGCACTGACTTTTCTGGTTTATATCGTAAAAAAAGGGCATCTGTATCTGTTTGCCCCCTACTGCTGGATCATCGGTGCAGCGGCTTTAATTTACAGTTGGTAAAAAAGGAGAATTACTATGAATCCGGAAATATTTCGTGAATATGATATCCGGGGAATCGCCGGTAAAGACATCAGTGAAAACGATGTTCTTGGGCTGGGAAAAGCCATCGGAACCTTCATGCAGATGCGCGGATGCCGAAAACTGAGTGTGGGGCGGGACTGCCGTATCACATCCGATGCATACGCAGCCCGGCTTATCAAAGGTCTGATGTCTGCCGGTTGTCATGTCACAGACATCGGTATCTGCCCCAGTCCCCTGCTTTATTTTTCCATCCCCCATCTGCAAAGCGACGGCGGGGTCATGGTAACAGCCAGTCATAACCCCAAAGAATACAACGGTTTTAAAATCTGCCTGGGAAATGATTCGCTTTACGGTGCAGATTTGCAGCAACTGAAGGTGATGACAGAACAAAAAGACTTCCGGAAAGGGGAAGGGTGTTTGGACAGTGCAGATGTTTTCCCCGCGTATCTGGATTTTATCCGGAACAATATTGAACTGCCCATTCCTTTAAAAGTGGGCATAGATGCGGGAAACGGAACCGCAGGAGTGGTTGCCCTGCCGGTACTCAGAGCACTGGGCTGTGAAGTGCATGAATTGTACTGCGACATGGACGGAACCTTTCCCAATCATGAAGCGGACCCTACGGTTGCAAAAAATATGAAAGACCTGATACAACTGGTGCTGGATAAAAAACTGGATGCGGGTATCGGTTTTGACGGAGACGGGGATCGCATCGGGGTTGTGGATGAAAAAGGCAGAATTGTTTACGGTGACAAACTCATTATTCTTTTTGCCAGGGAAATTCTGGCCCGGAAACCGGGGGCCGTCTTTATTTCCGAAGTCAAATGCTCCAAGGTGATGTATGATGATATTGAAAAACACGGAGGACGGGCCATTATGTGGAAAACCGGTCATTCCCTTATCAAAAGCAAAATGAAAGCCGAAAATGCGGAGATGGCCGGGGAAATGAGCGGGCATATGTTTTTTGAAGACCGTTATCTGGGTTTTGATGATGCGGTCTATGCGGCCTGCCGTCTCCTGGAAATTCTGGCCAAAACCGGTAAAAGTATTTCCCGGCTTCTGGCCGATGTTCCCCAAACCTTTACCACACCCGAAATCCGGATAGACTGCCCCGATGATAAAAAATTCAGGATTGTGGAAAAAGTCACCGAATACTTCCGGGAAAGATACAGTGTCATAGATATTGACGGCGTAAGAGTGCTGTTTGATGACGGATGGGGGCTGCTGAGGGCTTCCAACACCCAGCCCGCTCTGGTACTGCGATTTGAAGCCCTGTCGGAAAAAAGACTGAAAGAAATCCGTAATCTGGTGGAAGGGGTTTTGGAAGAACAGAAAAAAAAACTGGCAGTGGGCCAAATCCCTTAATTTTTTTCTGCAGGGGTGTATTGCATACGCCCCGAAGCACACCCCGCAATGCCATTAAGATAGTGCATTGTCATAGCTTAATTTTAGGGTAAACGGATTTCAGTTTATAATTGTGTAAATAAATTATGCGATGCCCGGCCCTGATTTTTAGCTCTGACAAAGCACTAGTACACCACGGCGTAAATATGTACACAGTTTATAAACACCGGATGCCCTGATTTAAAAGGGTTTGCAGGGCCGGAAAACTGTGTACGAACTTCTGACTTGGTGTACTAGGCCAAAAATCCCCCTACCCCGGCGGGAGGGGAGAAACAAATATCTGTAATTAAATACACCAAGTTGTGCCAGCTGTTGAAATGACAGCCGAAAATCAGACGGTTACAGGATACCCAAAAGTTACCGGAACGAAAAATCAGCAGGTTACGTTTATAGGTGGCAACTCAATGTCATTGACTTAAGAAAATTACGGAGTGCCAAACTGAAAGTTTGGCAGAATAATATGTAATAATTTCAGTCCCAAACTTTCAGTTTGGCACTCCCGGCCTCCTTAAGTCAATGACATTGGGTAACAACTTGGGGTTAAACAGTGTTTAAGAAAACAGATTTGGGGTTTCACGCAGGCCGGGGTGAAAAACGGACCCAAACAGATTCAGGATGCTGGTGCTCACTGCGTTCCCCCCGACCTGCCCCAAATAATTATCTTAAACACTATACCATAAAATTCTGCACAGGCAGAATTTTCACTCGAAAAGACGCGCTATTTCATCTCTGTCAAAGCGGGGCCATTCTGTTTTTTCCCCCATTGCAAAGGCTTCGATTCCATTACCTTCTTCCAGCACTTCCCCGATTACGCTGATCCGGATACCGGCACGGAATACCGAGGCAATCAGCCCTTTACAGTATTCTTCCCGGCAGGTGATGAGCAGGCTGCCGGATGCAATGAGTCCCAGGGGATCAATATTCAAAAGGCTGCACAGAGCGCGGGTCTGGGGGAACACCGGGATATTTTCCATATATATTTTTATCCGGTGACCTCCGGCAATGCTCAGTTCTTCCAGTGCTGTGGCCAGTCCTCCTTCGGTCACATCGTGCATGGCACTGGTCCCTTTGCATTCTGCGGCAATACGGGCTTCATCCAGTATACTGAGCTGAGAGAGAAAATTTTTACACATATCAATAATATCCTCTGTCAGTCCCATCTCTGTCAGGCGGTCTGTAAATTCCCTGGCAATAATACTGGTTCCTTCCACTGCAATCCCTTTGCTGAGCAGAACCCTGTCTCCTTTGCGTATATTGCTTTTGTCAATGAGATGGGATTTTTTCACAGTTCCGGCCAGGGTTCCGGCAATCACGGTACGGGTAACTGCATCTGTGATTTCAGTATGCCCGCCGCATAAAGCAATGCCCCATTTTTCGCAGACGGATCTGAGTTCTTCCAAAATGCGGAATGCTTCCCTGGGAATGATACCGCAGGGGAAAAGAATGGTTGCCAGAAACCAGCGGGGACAGGCACCGGATGTTGCAATATCATTGGCATTAATGAGCAGGGCATAGTGGGAAATGGCATCTGTGGCAAAAGTAATGGGATCGGATTTGAGAATCAGCACTTCCTCTGCTTTCACATCCATCGCGGCTGTATCTTCCCCTATACCGGGCCTGATGAGGATGGCCGGATCGCTGAAATCCGCTTCATCTGAAAAATCTTTCAGAAAAACCCGGAGGAGATCGTTTGGGAATTTACCGGCCGGCAGGGGCAGGTAAAGGCGGATAATATTTTTGAGTTCATGCAGCCGAGCGATGCAATGATCACATTCTTCCGGGGGGGCAGTGTTTCCGTTGCTCAGGAAAACGGTAGGTGAACCCGCGTTTTTTCCGGCCTGTATATCAAAAAGAAAATCCCCGACCATGAGAAGGGAAGAGGGACTGACTCCTATTTTTTCCGCAGCCAGCAGAATTCCGTCCGGGCGGGGTTTGGGCGCTGCTTCTGTTTCACGGGTGATAATCATGTCAAAATCATCGGGGGCTGTCCGGGGGAAATTCTTCAATGCCAGTTCTACAGAGCAGCGGCTGTTACGGGTAATGATCACTGTTTTCAGACCCAGAGAACGGATATGCCCCAGAATTTCCTCCGCACCCTCATTGGGTTGGGATTTTTTGGCACTTTCCGTTTCAGCATCCTGCAGAATTTTTTCGGCCCGGTTTTTTTTTTCCGCTTCCGGAATGCTTTCGATATACTCCAATACTGTTTCTTCACGGGGACATCCGATGTTTTTTTTGATTTCCTCAAAATCCAGTGCACCCGGCTGCGTCAGGGTTCCGTCAAAATCGAATAATACCGCATGAATCTGGGATAATTTCATTTTTACAGTTCCTTATAAAAAATTCTTTTTTACAATATTTCCGGTAACAATGACGATCTCGTAAAAAGTCGGAAAATCAGGCTTTGATACACATTAATCTGCCGATTTTATTAACAGCAATTTTCAAAAATATGATTTTTTACGGGTTCATCAAACAATGGTTCGGTAATTTTTTCTGATTTGCAGAGCATTAAAATACAACTATCTGAAATCATTAAATTCGGATGTTTTGCATGAGTCTTATAAGCTGCTGAAATTATTCATGCCGATTTTTTTTACCGAACTGTTGCGGTAAGGGTTTCCCCAAAAATATTTTCTTAAACACTATTTGATGATTCATGATGCCTTATAATGCAGGAACAGGCAATCTGAAAATCATGCCTGCACCCCCGGTCTTCTCTGAACTCTGGCACTCTGAAGGACGGAGCTTTGCTCCGTCCGCGCGACAATTTTCTGTCCATCATATCAAATTTTCAACAGTTACTCCCAACTCTTTCAATTTGGCTGCAAGTATTTCCGCTCTCTGCTTTTCCTTTTCCGCTCTCTGCTTTTCCATTTCCGCCCGCTGCTTTTCCATTTCCGCCCGCTGCTTTTCTTCTTCTGCCCGTTTCCGCGCCTCCGTCATTCTGGCTTCCGTCTCGATGAAAGTCAGAAATCTCTGCCCGTCCGGGCGGCAGATGAGCAGTTCCTCATCTGCAAGCTCAAAACGGATTTTCAGAAGGGGGCTGGTCCAGCCCTGCATTTTCCGGATTTTCAGCAGTTTTCCGTCTGTGCGGTTCCATCCCTCCAAAGTATTTTTATCCGGATCGTAGAGATAATATTCCTCCACACCGTATTTCCGGTAAAATTCCAGCTTTTTTTTCATTCCGGCCTTTGTGTTTCCCGGCGACAGCACCTCAAAGACCACATGCGGGGCGATATTGTCCTCTTCCCACTGGAGATATGATCCCCGGTCCCCCTTGGGCCTGCCGAAGACCACC
>JAABRU010000202.1 GCA_011390755.1 Desulfobacteraceae bacterium
AATTTTGGTTTTTCCGGGCACAAAAACTGCTGTGTCCTGAAAACAGCACTTTTCTGACCTTTTTCAGCAGTTTTTCAGTCCGGAACGGTCATTTTTTCACAATCCGGACTGACAGCAGAAAGTATGCAGGGAAAAACCAAAATTGGATCAGTATACATCTGAATTTTTGCCGGTGTTCTGTTCTGACTGAAACACCTTATCTGCCTGGCTTTTGCAGATGATTCCGGATATTCTGTGATTCATTTCAGAATCAGTATCCTGATCAGCGGGTGGGGTGCCTGTTTCAGTTATTGCAGGACACAATAGAATTTTTGAGAAAGAGCAAAAACAGAATGCTATAGTATTCCAATTCAGGTTTAGGACTTACGCAGTTGAAATATAATCTGCTGTTTTTATTGACTGTCAATTTTTAAGGCACATAATAAATTCAAACAGTTAAAATTCAACTGCGTAAGTCCTACGTAAAAAGTTGGAAAATCAGGTTTTGATACATATTAATTTACTGATTTTATTAACAGCAATTTTTGAAATTTGGACTTTTTACCGATGCATCAAAATTGGATCAGTATATAAACCCAGGTTGCCACCTGTCGGGGCAGCAACCAAAAATCAGGCAGTTGCAGAATACTCAAAAGTTACCGGAACGAAAAATCAATAGACTGGGTTTATATACCATTACTCAAAATATTTTTCCCACTTTTTCCGGGAGAATCCAATATCCGGACATCTTCGGGAACCCGGGTAACCGGAAATCTTTCGAGTAATGGTATAGGTAGCAACTTGAGTTGTATAAGGAAGCGGCCCATGCAGTGCAAGCCCTCTTATGAAGAACTGGAATCCGAAATTTTGCTTCTGGAAAAAAAACTTTCTGCCCGGAAAAATATTGAAAAAATTATCCGGGACAGTGAAATCCGTTTCCGCCAACTTTATGAAAATGCGCCGCTGGCCTGTCTGTCTCTGGATGAGCAGGGAAATTTTCTGGAAGTCAATGAGACCTGGCTGTGCATGTCCGGATATGAAAAAGATGAAGTCATCGGGAAAAATTTCGGAGATTTCCTTGCGCCTGAACAAAGAGTATGTTTTACAGAAAATTTCCTGCGCTTCAGGGCTGCGGGAGAGATTTCGGGACAGGAATTTACAATGCTGACCAAAAACGGGGAAAGCATTCCGCTGGTTTTTAAGGGAAAAATCGGAAAGGATGAAAAAGGAAATTTCTGCCAGGCCCACTGCATTTTATATACAGACAGTCCGCAGAAACAGACAGAAAAGGAAAACCGCAGGCAGTCCGGAGGCCCCGGGCGAAACCCTGAACACTGTGAGCAGCTCAAAGAACTGAAATGCCTTTTCAGCATATCCCGCCTGATAGACCGGCCCGAAGCCGCGCCGGAAAATGTTTTTCCGAAAATCACAGAAATTATCCGCTCCGGATGGCTGTATCCCCATGATACCTGCGTGCGTATTCTTTGTGATCAGTCTGAATTCCGCTCAGTAAATTACAGAAAAACGCCCTGGCGGCAGACCGGGGATATTATTGTATATGACCGGAAAATCGGCATGGTGGAAGTCAGTTATCTGAAAGAATATCCGAAAAAGGCCGAAGGTCCTTTTCTGCAGGAAGAACGGATTCTCATTGATACCATTGCCAACCGCCTGGGAATCCATATTCAACGGAAAAAAGCAGAAAAAGATTTAAAGGAGAGCCGGGAAAGACTGTCACTGGCACTGGAAGCGGCCGATGACGGAATCTGGGACTGGAATCTGCTTACAGACGAAGTCTGTTTCAGTCCCCGCTGTTTTACCATGCTCGGTTATGAAACGGATGAGGCGGGGGCCGGTTTTCAGACCTGGGAAAAACTGCTGCATCCGGAAGACCGGGACATATTTCTGAAGCGGATGAAAAAACATATTTCCGGCAGGGAGCAGAAATGGGAAAGCGAATTCCGGCTCAGAAACAAAAAGGGAAAATGGCAATGGATTATGTCCCGCGGCCGTGTAATGGAAAGGGATGAGGCGGGACTGCCCCTGCGGATGCTGGGAACCCACCGGGATATCAGTCTGCGCAAAGAGCAGGAGGAAATGCAGCAGATTGCCCATTATGAACTGGAAGACCGGATTGCCAGACGCACCATCGATCTGGTCAAGGTGAACCGTTCCCTGCTTTCCGAAATCCGGGTACGGCGGCAGGCAGAAAAACGATTGTCGGAAAACGAGCATTATCTGAACAGTATTCTGGATACCATGCAGGCCGGGGTTCTGATAATTGATGAGGAATCCCGTATCATTTGTGATGTCAACCGCTATGCATGCCGGATGATCGGGCTGAAAAAAGAAGAAATCATCGGCCGCGTCTGTTTCCGCTTTCTCTGCACATCAAAAGAATGCGAATGCCCTGTGAGGGATACGGATACCGTGGTGGAAAATGCCGAGCGGATTCTGCTGACTGCCGGTGGCCGGCATATTCCCGTGCTGAAATCCGTATCCCGTATTCAAAGGGAACATCAGCATTTTCTGGTAGAAAGTTTTATTGACATCAGTGAACTGAAAGCCCTGCTCAAAGAGCAGGAAATGGATATTCACACTGCCCGGAACATACTGCATCTGAACAACGGGGATATCCCCCCCCTCAGGCATATATCCGATTCATACCGCCTGCTTTGCCGTGTGATTGCCCTTCCCTGCCATAAGGAAGGCGGGGATCATTTTTTTCTGTACACACGGCAGACAGAATGCACTCCGGATAAAAGTGTTTTCAGTTTAAAAGATCAGTCCGGTCATAATGTCGGATGTCTGCTGCGCAGTATTCTGACGGATATGCTGCACCTGGAAATTCTGAAAAAAAATCCCGATGCCTCTGTCCCGGAAACCCTGAGTATGCTCAATGACCGTATTGTCCGGGATGCTTTTTTCGGCAGGAGTGATTTTGTGACAGCCATTATCGGCGAAATCCGTCATGAAAACCTGATGATGGAATATATGCTCTGCGGTCATTCCCACTTTCTGCTGGTCCGGGAGGGAAATATATTTGAAATACCTGAAAAAAATTCGGAAAAAGCAAAAAATATGCCTGTGGGCGCGCTGGACGGCATTGCATTTGCTTCGGATCATCTGCAGCTTTGCTGCGGAGATATCCTTCTTTTATACACGGACGGACTCAGTGAGGATTTGTTACGGCTGAAAAATCTGGAAACCGCAGACATTGTCCGGCAGATTCTCACCGATGAACCGGAGATTCCCCTGGGGGAAATGCTTCCGAAAATCCTGCGGGAGGTTTCCGCGCAGATCGGGAAAAAAATTGATCCTTCCGGAATCAATCTGACCGGTGATGATATTACCCTTTTCGGACTGGAAATTGAAAACTGCTCGGATTATGCACAGGAAATATGGCAGCCCGAAGATCTGTCCGGTCTTCAGGTCTGCATTGACAGGTTTTATCAGAAACAGGAGAAAGAATGGGAGCGGCGCGGCTTTGAAAACCCCTGCCGCCTGCGACTGGTTCTGGCGGAATCCGCAGTCAATGCCTGGAAACACGGAAACGGCTCTGATCCGCGCAGAAAAATCACCGTGCGTTACCGTTATAAAGACAATTTCCTGCTGGAAATTGAAGATGAGGGACAGGGTTTTGATCCGGAAAAGATTCCGAATCCGGCCTACGGGCCCTGTATTTTAAAAACCCACGGCAGAGGACTGATGATGAGCCGCTGCCATGCGGACTGTATCAGTTTTAATTCCCAAGGCAGCTGTATTTCGGCTGTTTTTGATAAAAAGGAAAAAATAAATACATCCCGGGAGTAATACAAAGCAGATGATTCTTGACATGCTTTGGAAAAAATTTCATAATCCCTGACATTGGGAATGAGTAAAAAATAACCTGCCCCTTTTCTTTTGCTGATTCGTTGAAAAGGGCTGTTCCGGTTTTCAGACGGGAAAGTTATTCAGTACCGGTTCCTTAATATTCGGCGAGGTATATTTATGATACATATATTAAATCAGCAGACCGTGGGCAGGCAGATCGGCACAGGGTTCGCGATTATCCTTATTATCCTGACGGCAATGGTTCTGATCTGTTTCATCGGAATCCGCACCATTGTACATGATGCGGCGGAAGTAATTGAAGGCAACCGCCTGGATGCTGTTCTGGCACAGACAGAGGTGGATCATCTCAACTGGAGCAACCGCCTGCATGATTTTTTGGGAGAAGGGGATGTGGGGGAGGAAGAGCTGGAAACCGATCACCGCTTATGCCCTATGGGGCAGTGGCTGCACGGAGAGGAACGGAAGCAGCTGGAAAAACAGATTCCCGGTTTGAAAAAACTGCTGGCGGAAACAGAAAATCCCCATAAACGGCTTCATGAATCTGCCGGAAAAATTGTGGATATATATATCCCCGCAGATGAAAAACTTCCCGCTTTTCTGGCCGCGGGACTGGCAGATCATCTTGAATGGGCCGGAAAAATCCGCAGTGTGTTTTTACAGAATTCGGATAAACATGAAGTGGAAATCAGTCCCCGCAAATGCAGACTGGGGCAGTGGATTTACAGTGAGGAAACCGGGAGCATGATGCGCGCGGATACGGAACTGGCAGCATTATTCGCACAGCTGGAAATAAAACATCGGCAGCTGCATGAAAGTGCGGCGGAAATTCAGGAAAACTACCGGCGGATTCATCCCGGTCTGGCCCGAAAACTCTACGAACTCAGGGATACCCATCACCATATTATATGGCAGACTGTCAGCAGTATCTATTACAGTACGGTAAACCATGCATCTGATACAGGAGAGAAGGGATGTGCCCTGAGCAGATGGTTTGCTTCCGAAGAGGCCCGGAAACTGGCGGCAGTATTCCCCCCCCTGGCAAAAGCAGAGGAGGCACTGGGGGAGCCCCACTCTCTTTTGCATAAATCACTTGAACTTATCCGGGAAGAACTGGACAGGGGGGACAAAGAAAAGGCCGAATGGTTTTTTGTGCATATGACACTGCCCGCCTATCACCGGGTAAATGAAATATGCAAAGATATCCTTGCAGCAGAAAATGAGCTGCTGGAAGGCCGGAAAAATGCAATGCAGATTTATCACGCAAAAACCGAACCTCTGCTGGAGGAAATCAGCGGTCTGCTAATCAAAATGCAAAAAACTGCAGAAAAAAAACTGGAAGCCCGGAAAGCGGCATACCGGCTATACAGCGAAGAAAGTCTGCCTGCCCTGAAAGAAGTGCAGGATATTCTGCACCGGATTCGCTCCGAAGCCCGGAAACATATTCTGACCGATGAAAAGATGCTGATTTCCGCCGCGGACTTCAAGAGAAATATCAGCATATCCGGTCTGGCAGCATGCCTGACCGGCATCCTTCTTGCGTTTCTCATCCGCAGATCCATTGTAACGCAGATTCAGCAGATCAGTCACAAACTGGAAAACGGGGCAGAGCAGCTGGCTTCGGCCTCCTCGCAGGTGGCAGACACGGCCCATGCCCTTTCAGAAGGAAGTTCGGAACAGGCGGCCTCTTTGGAACAGACCGCGGCCACCCTGGAAGAAATGTCCGCGGCCATCTCCGGCACTGCCCGGCTGACCCGGGGTGCCCAGGAACTGATGAATGAAAATATCAGCAAATCGGCCCGGTCTCTCAAAGCCCTGGTTGATTTGACCCGGAACGTAGACAAAATAGAGGATGACAGCGGGGAAATCGGAGATGTTATTAAAATGATAGATGATATTGCATTTCAGACCGACCTGCTGGCGCTCAATGCCTCGGTGGAAGCCGCACGATCCGGAGAAGCCGGAAGCGGTTTTGCGGTGGTGGCCAATGAAGTCAGAAATCTGGCGGTACGGACAACCCGCGCGGCAGAAAACACACAGCAGCTGCTGGAAGGTATGGTAAAACGGATTGCAGAAGGTGCGGAGGCCCTGAAGCGGATGAGCGAAGATTTTGACGGCATTGTGAAATCCGCATCCCGCATGGGAGAAAAAACATCATCAATCACCCTGGCCAGCAAAGAGAACGCATCGGGCATTGAACAGCTTAATCTGGCTGTGCAGCAGATGGATACGGTCACCCAGCAGAATGCGGGGATTGCCGAAGAATCCGCAGCCGCAGCCGAAGAACTGAACAGTCTGGCGGATAATATGCTGGATATTGTAAAGGATCTTTCTCTTCTGGCCGGTAAAAAAACCTCCGCAGAAACAGGGAGACAGTATATCAGATGAATGTGAATGTGAAAAAAACAGGAAATGAAGCCGAGATCAGCATTTCCGGTGCCATAGATGAAATCGGTGCCGAAAAACTGGAACAGTTATTCGGGCAGAGCGACATAACGTCATCCCGAAAAGTAGTCCTGGATTTCCGGAATGTGGAATACATCGGCAGTTCGGGGGTGGGAACCCTGCTTCTGCTTTACAAAAAAATTGCCCCTGCCAATGGCGAGGTTGTCATCCGAAATATTCCTAAAACTATATACAGCCTTTTGGCAAAAGACATGAATCTGGGGCATATTTTCAGTATGCAGTGTTTGTGATATGAAAAAAACGACACGGGCAACCCGTTTTCTGGAGAAGAAAAAAATCCCTTTTTCCCTCATGGCATACGATCACAAAGAAAAAGGGGCTGTTTTTGCTGCCGAAGCAACAGGTTTTCCTCTGGAAAAAACCATCAAAACCCTTGTTGTGCATCTTGAAAACGGGCAGCATGTGCTGGTGCTCATGCCCGGAGATCAGGAACTTTCATTAAAAAAAATCGCGGGGATCTGTAATGTAAAACGGGCGCAGATGACTGACAGCAAAACAGCGGAACGCATCAGCGGCTATCTGGTGGGCGGAATCAGTCCTTTCGGTTTCCGCAAAAACCTGCAGGTGTATATGGAAACAGGTCTTTCAGATTATGACAGTGTTGTCATCAATGCGGGGCATCGGGGGCTGATGCTGCAGATGAATCCTGCTGATATTCTCAATACACTGAAGGGCAGACTGTTTCAAAACAGCTGAAACTGCGAATAAGAGCCTATCCGAAAACCAGTTTCCCGATGTTCGGAACCCTTGTTTTTGCCGGGTTTAAAAATCGGTTTCGGAGCTTTTCGGATAGGGTCTAAGATGATTTCCGGAAAAGATGATACCGGAGGAGTGCCGGATTAGAAGTCCGGCAGTGTCCGGCGGAATGACAGTCCCGCTCACAGACGACCCGACTGAGCCCGCCGAAGTCTTTCCGTCTGTGACTCCCTCAGATTCGGTACATTCATATTCGGAAATCGCCTAACAGGGCAAATCCGCTCATGAACCGGATTCTGACCCTCCCGGAAAAAAAATCAGCGGATTTGAATCACTGCCCAAATTGACAGAGCAGCAGCAATGTGCCAAAACAGTTCCGAATCGCTCAGGGCACCGAAAAAATCCTGCTGCGCGGGGATGCTTCCGTGAGTTTCCACAGCTGATGATTCCCTTTTTTGCAGCGGAACTGCTGAATATTGGCTCCGTCCCGTGCACTGCCGCCCTGCACTTCCAGGCATTTGCCGCTGCTGACCGATATAATGCGGACAAAATCCCCCTCCTCTTTTTCCATTTTCCAGTGCTGGTGATCCTGCCCCCTGTATCCGAACTGCTGAATATTGGCCCGATCCCTTCTGCTTTTTGCCTCCACATCCAGGGCTTTTCCGCTGTGATAGGAAATCATGGCATATGTGGGTTCACCGTCCTGAAAACCGTGATGCCACAGTGTCCATAACTGATTATCCCGGCCGTGGAAGCGGAACATCTCAATATTGGCACCGTCTGCGCGGCTGTTGCCGGAAACATCCAGGGCTTTTCCGCTTTTTTTGGAAATAATTGTAAATATTTTTTCCCCCCGGGGATTTTTTTTCAGTTTCCACAGCTGCCGCCC
This sequence comes from Desulfobacteraceae bacterium, assembly GCA_011390755.1. Lineage (GTDB taxonomy): Bacteria > Desulfobacterota > Desulfobacteria > Desulfobacterales > Desulfococcaceae > JAABRU01. Next base: position 7,862 of record JAABRU010000202.1, read on the forward strand.
GCCGGTTCTGCAGGAATACTGGCGGATATTCCGGTTTTCTCTGAGAGGGACGGGCCCGGCATCCAGGCATTTGCCGCTGTTGAGGGAGACAACGCGGACATATTCCCCTTCGGCCGCAAGTATCCACTTCTGATTTCTGGTTCCGTAATATTTAAACAGCTGCACATCGGCCCCGTCTGCCCGGCTGTATCCCCTCACATCCAGCACCTTTCCGCTTTTCCGTGAAAAAAGGGAATAGACATACTGCGGATACTGCGGGCCCGCGGGTTTGAATATCCAGTTCTGGCCCGCACCGCCGTGGACAGGGGAAAGCACAATACCGGAAAGATTTTCCCTGCCCGCGTCTTCCACCTGAACGGCCAGACTGCCGTCTTCGGAAAGAATCAGATAGGAATATCCCGCTTCGGGTGCTTCAAATGCCCCGGCAGTGCTGCAAAAGTGCAAAACAGCCAGAAAAAAAGCGGCAATATGCAAAAGCAGTTTATTTTTTACGGATATATCCCCACTGCACCAGACGGCTGTGTGCATGCTGGGCATATTCCCCCTGCTGAACGGTTTTCAGATAGCGGTTATAGAGTTCTGCCGCCTGCGGTTTGCTGTCCGTGCCTTCTTTGCAGTATCCCTTAAAAAAGGTGATGGTGGGATTGCCGGGGATGGCCCTGTCGCAGGCATCAAATTCCTGATATGCGGCCGCGTATTTTTTCTGCTGCATTTTGGCAAAGCCGCTGAGATGAAATCCCTGGGCTTCCCCGCGGTAGGCAGTTTTGGCCTGTTCCGCATATTTTTCGGCCTGGGAATATTTTTTCTGCATCAGCAGGCATTTGCTCATCATTGCCAGACCCGCATAATCTCCGGGGGCCTTACGCAGGGCCTGCTGCAGATAGTCCTGTGCCCGGGTATACTGTTTCTGCCCCATGGCACTTTCCCCTTTCTGCATATTCTCAATCGCATCTTTGATCCGGCGGAGTCCGGCGGTTTTATCCATATACCGATCCCGGTTCAGGGGCAGGTTCTGTGTTGCAGCGTATGCTGTGCCCGCGTTCTGCACGGCTGTTTTATACCGTTCATCACTCATGGGATGGGTGGAAAAAAGAATTTCCGCATATCCGGGTTTATGTTTGGACATACTGTTGAGCATTTCCATCAGCCCCACAAACCCCCGGGTACTGTATCCGGCCTCCACCATATAGCGGTTGCCCAGCGCGTCGGCTTCCCGTTCATTGTCCCGGCTGTAGGAGGCCAGCATCATTCCGGCTCCGATCTGCCCCAGCTGCCCGGCGATATCGGCATAATCCGAATATTTGGAGCCGATGAGGGCTGTTCCCAGGCCCACAACCAGGGAAGTGACCTGCCCTTTGGACATCTGTTCAGCCGTATGCCGTGCATTGACATGCCCCAGTTCATGCCCCAGCAGTGCGGCCAGCTCTGCTTCGTTTTCCATTTTCAGCAGAATGCCCCGTGTTGCGGCAATACTGCCGCCCGGAAACGCATAGGCATTAACATAGGTGGCATTGACCACCTGAAAATTATAGGGCATGGAGGGCCGATGGGTATGGGGAAGCAGTTTTTTTCCGATTTCACCGAGATAGGCATTCAGTGCGGTATCCTGTGTTCTGCCGTAATCCGAAGAAAACTGCGCGGGGGAATGCTGCCGGTCTATCTGAATTTCCTGGTCCCGGGAAACCAGCATCAGGGTTTTTTTGCCGGTCACCGGATCAACGGCACAGCCGCCGCATCCCATTGCCAGAGTGATGGATGAGGCGGAGAGCAGCCGGATAAAATGCCGCCGGGTGATATGGGTATCGCAGGAAAAGATGCCTTCCGGGGAAGTATTTTTCATAAAATCCTCCTGTAAAATCTGCCGAAAGAACCGCTCCTTTCAGCAGGCCTGATTCAAAATATTCTGTTATTTCCCCTTTTCCGGGCGGGAGAAGGGAGAATGAAAAGGGTTTTTCCGGCAACTGTTCGGTAAAAAATTTTGGCATGAATAATTTCAGCAGGTTATGAAACGGATACAGCACAATAAAATATAATGATTTCAAGCAGTTATAGTTTTATGCTCTGTAAATCAGAAAAAATTACCGAACCATTGTCCGGAAAACTATAGAGAAAATGCCGGGGAATGTCAATAAAAGGAAAGATTATCCCCCTATTCTTACATGAAAATCGCAGGATACAAATTTTTCCCGGATTTTCTCCATGCTTTCCGGATCTGCCCCGGGAATATCTTTCACCGCATTCTGTTTTCCCAGTTTCCGGTATTTTCCTTCCGCGGTATTGTGAAAAGGCAGCAGGGCAATTTCCCGGATACCGGGCAGAGAGGAAAGAAAGCCGCGCATTTCGGCGAGATTCTCCTCGTCATCCGTATATCCGGGAATGAGGGGAATACGGATCATAACATTTTTTCTTTTTTCTGACAGCAGTTTCAGATTGGCAAGAATGCCGCGGTTGGATACACCCGTAAGCGATCTGTGTTTTTCATCATCCATGATTTTCAGATCAAAGAGAAACAGATCGCTTTCATCCGCAATGCCGGAAAGAATATCTGCAGGGGCATATCCGCTGCTGTCTGTGGCTGTATGAATATCCCGCTGCCGGCATAAACGGAGTGCCTGTTTCAGAAAATCCGGCTGCGCCAGGGGTTCCCCGCCGGAAAAGGTAACACCTCCCCCGGATTCTTCATAAAAAATCCGGTCTTTTTCTATCTCCGTCAGCAAATCGGCAGGAGAGATACTTCTGCCGATGATTTCTTCCCGCAGCGTGTTTTTTTTCTCCCCATCCCCGCGGATCATTTTTTTCATCTTCTGCGGCGCAAAAGAAATCCCTTCCGGATTATGACACCAGGGGCATTTCAGGGGGCATCCCTTAAAAAAAACCGTTGTGCGGATACCGGGCCCGTCATGAATGGCATATTTTTTGATATTGAAAATAATCCCCTGCATATTCCTGCCTGTGTTTGACAATTTCAAAATTTTTTTTCAATCCATTTCCCCACTCTTGTGCAGATATCGGCCCGGTGTTTTGCATTCAGAAACATATGATCGGCCCCGGCAATAATTTCCACCTGCACGGCGGCATTGATTTCTTTGGCGCTGCGGGCATTTTCAACGGAAATGATTTCATCCTGATCACCGTGGATGACAAGAAGGGGAACTGTCAGTTTTTCCACAGCAGCCGGAATATCGTACTGTTTCATATCTGCAAAAAAAGCCGCGTCCAGTTCCAGTTTTCTGCCCCGGCTTTCAAAGCGCAGTCTTCCCCGCTCCTCCAGTTCCCGCATCTGCTTTTGGCTGAAAATCTGCAGCCCCTCCCGGCTGGCCAGACGGCCGGCCAGCGCGCATACACCTTTGACTTTTTTCTGCTTTGCCGCGGTCAGCACGGCAATGGCCGCGCCCATACTGTGACCGCCCAGAAAGAAACGGGAAAAACCCTTTTCTTCCAAAAACAGCATGGCCTGCTCTGTTTCCCGGATATGTTTGCTGTAACTTGTTGCGGAAAAATCCCCCTGACTCTGTCCGTTGCCGGAAAAGTCAAAACGCAGGGATGCAAAACCTTTTTCCGCCAGTGTCCGGCTGATGTCCCGCAGAATGCCTGTGTGGCGGGAGCAGGTGAAGCAGTGCCCCCAGACAAAGGCTGTTTCGGGGGATGCGCCGGATGATTCCGGCAGATGCAGGCTGCCTGCAAGTTTTTCTCCGGCATCATTGTTAAAAAATTGCGCCTGTTCCATAACACTCCTTCCCCGGATTATTTATATGAAAGTCATACACAACTCGTTACGGGGCTCCGCCCCGTAACGCATTTTTCCGGGGCTCCGCCCCGTACACAGCATACTGCAGGGTGCGTTAGGGCTGGAACCTAACGCACCCTGCTTTCATGCTTCGTTGTGAATGCATATCATGGACGTTTATATGAAAGTGTCTGCGAAAAACGGGCCCCGGCCTAAATTTTCGCACTCCGCGCAGCCTGACCCGTTCCCGGGCTCCGCCCGGGAACGCATGGGGTGAGGCTCTGCCTCACACACTGCCGGAGCCCGGGAACGGGTTGAAACTTTCATGCTTCGC